>NZ_JBYVMD010000039.1:0-59685 GCF_058145955.1 Pseudomonas sp. A39 | reverse complement strand
GTTAGCCGTCCTGGGCCAAGGATGGCCCATGACGGCGGCCCACGGATTCAAGCCGGAGTGAGGGCACACCGAGCCTAGGCGAGGTGCCGAGTGTTGGGGCAAGAGCCTTTTGGTTACTTTGGGGCTCTTTTCCAAAGTGACCCGCCGTAAGGGCGGAACCCATACCAGCCGTTACCCAAATAACGGATATGTACCCAGTCTGATCCAACATCCGGGCCAGCTGTCAGGCCGCCAACGGGAGCAAGCCCCCTCCCACAGTTTCAACCGCATTCCATTACACTGTCCCCCATTCATCCCCGGGGGCTTCATGGACATCGAACTGGCACGCACCTTCCTCGAAATCTCCCGCTGCGGCAGCCTGGCCGCCGCAGCCGAGAAACTGCACGTTACCCAGACCGCCATCACCGCGCGGGTGAAAAACCTGGAAAGCCAGCTCGGCAGCACGCTGTTCATCCGCAACCGCGCCGGCGCACGCCTGACCGCCGACGGCGAAGCCTTCGTGGTATACGCCAACCAGTTGCTGCAAACCTGGGAAGCTGCGCGCCGCGACCTGCCGCTGCCGGATGGCTATCGCAATGTGCTGCACATCGGCGGTGAGGTCAGCCTGTGCAACCCATTGATGCTCGGCTGGGCCCAGGCCCTGCGCCAGCACATCCCCGGCCACGCCCTGCGCACCGAAATCCGTGAAGGCGAATACCTGCTGCGCCAACTGGAACTCGGCGTACTCGACGCCGCGCTGGTGTTCCAGCCGCAATACTGGCCGGGCTTGCAGGTGGAGCAAGTGCTGGAAGAAAAACTGATCCTGGTGCAACTGGTGAGCAACCCGGCCCCCTACGTGTATATCGACTGGGGCCCAGGCTTTCGCCAGCAGCATGACGCCGCCCTGCCCGACAAGGCGCGTGCCGCGCTGAGTTTCAACCTCGGCCCGCTGGCGTTGCAGTACATCCTCGAAAACGGCGGCGCCGGGTATTTCCGCACGCGCGTGGTGCAAAGCTACCTGGACAGCGGCGTGATGCAACGTGTGCCCAAGGCGCCGGAGTTCAGCTTCCCCACGTTCCTGGTGTATTCACGGGCGCGGGATTCGGCGGTGTTGCAACAGGCACTGGGGTTGCTGCGCGAAGTGGTCAAGGCTGAAAGTGACTGGTCGCAGCGCTGGGACCCGCTGATTTGAATCACCCTACGCCTGCGCGCATGCTAGCCTGCGGGTGTTTCCTTTCGCAGCCTTACCGATGAACAAGAAAAAGTCCGTCACCATCAGCGACATCGCCAAACAAGTCGGCATGACCACCATCACGGTGTCCCGCGCGCTGAGCAAACCCGACCTGGTCAAGCCGGCCACCCTGGCGCGCATCCTCGAAGTGGCGCGGGAGCTGGACTACGTGCCCAACGCCTTCGCCCGTGGCCTCAAGCGCAGTGAAAGCCTGATCATCGGCGTGATTACCGCCTCGGTGGACAACCCGTTCTACAGCGAAATGATCAAGGCGATTTCCCGCGAGGCCAAACAACACGGCTACACCATCATGCTGGTGGACACCGATGAGCTCGAAGAGCTGGAAAGCAAAGCCGTGGATACGCTGCTGGGCTACCGCGTGGCCGGGATCATCCTGTCGCCGGTCTCGGATGAGCCGAGCTACCAGCCCGACTACCTCGAGCGCCTGGGCAACGGCAAGACGCCGGTGGTGCTGCTCGACCGCACGATCCATGACAGCCCGTTCAGCCGCGTGGTGCTCGACAACTACCACAGCGGCATCCAGGCCGCGCATTATCTGTTGCGCCAGACGCCCGACCTCAAGCGCCTGCTGGTGCTGACCGGCCCCGAGCATTCACGCATCACCGTTGAGCGCCTCAAGGGCCTGCGCGAAGTGCTGGCCGAACACCCGCAGGTGCACGTCGAAGTCCAGGCCGGCGACTACACGCTGATGCCCTCCTACCTGCACACCCTCGACTACCTGGCCGAACACTCGGCGCCGGACGCGATCATGGGCTTCAACCAGTTGATCACCCTCGGCGCCCTGCGCGCGCTGCGCATGCACAACATTCCCCACGACAGCCTGACCATCTGCGGCATCGACCGCCTGCCCTTCGCCGATATCTTCGGCGTGCCCATCGCGTGTGTAGCCCACGATGCGTCCCTGGCCGGCAGCAGCGCGGTCCGCCTGCTGCTCGACCGCCTGGAGGACCCTTACAAACCACGGGACAAGGTGGTGATCGCCGGCCAGCTGGAAAACGGCTAGCGGCTGGTGTAGCCGCCGTCGATGGGCAGGCTGACGCCGCTGATCATGCTTGCGGCGCTGCTCAGCAGGAACAGCACCGGCAAGGCCACTTCTACGGTTTCAGCAAAACGCCCAAGGGGAATGGCCGCCAGCGCCGGGTCGCGCTTGGACGGGTCGGACCACGCCATGGCCGCCATCGGCGTGAGCGTGACGGTGGGGTTGACGCTATTAACGCGAATGCCGAAGCGGCCCCACTCGGCACATTGCACGCGGGTGATCGCATCCAGCGCCGCCTTGGAAGCGCAGTAGCCGAGGTGATCGTCCAGGGCTACCAATGAGGCCTGGCTGGAGACATTGACGATGCTGCCGGCAATGCTCGCCTCGATCATTTTCGCCGCCACGCGGCTGCCGACCTGGGCGGCGGCGCGGGCGTTGACCTGCATCACCTGGTCGAAGGCCTCGGCGCTGATCGCGGCGGCGGGCTCCAGGCGCGAGATACCGGCGCAGTTGACCAGGCCGTGCAGCGGCGGAAGGGCTTGCAGCGCATTGTCGAGGGCGGTGCTGTCGGCGATGTCCAGGCACAAGGCGTGGCAGCCGAGTTGAGCCAGGGCCTGCGCGTCGCGACCGAGGGCGAAGACTTCAGCACCGCTGGCGATCAGTTGCAGGGCGATTTCCCGGCCGATGCCGCTGCTGGCGCCGGTGACGAGGATGCGGTGGTGGGTGAAGTTGAAGGCTGCGTTCATGAATAGAGATCTCAAAAACAATGAAGATCCAATGTGGGAGCTGGCTTGCCTGCGATGGCGGTGGTTCAGCTAGTACATTTGCGACTGATACACCGCTATCGCAGGCAAGCCAGCTCCCACATTTGGACTGTGTTGAATCAGTTGGTTTGTAGGCTGTGCATGATCGGTTTCAAAGCGGGGTACAGTTTCAAATACTCGGCAAACGCCCGGTCATAAACCCCGACGTTTTCAACCTTTGGCTCAGCCCGCAACGCCAGCTGCACCCACCCCTTGTCCATCTCCTCATCACTCACCAGCCCCACCGTATGCGCCGCCAGCAACGCCG
The DNA here is from genome assembly GCF_058145955.1 of Pseudomonas sp. A39. NCBI lineage: Bacteria > Pseudomonadati > Pseudomonadota > Gammaproteobacteria > Pseudomonadales > Pseudomonadaceae > Pseudomonas > Pseudomonas sp. A39. The sequence goes on along the minus strand of NZ_JBYVMD010000039.1, from coordinate 56,404 downwards.
CGCCCAATGCCGCTTCCACCTCTTGCACGATGGTGTAGACCGGGTAGCGCGTAACGTCCGCGATGATCTGCATCCACAGGTCCGAATGGCTCGCTCCGCCCACCACAATCAAGTGTGAATCCAGCGAATGCGCGCCGCGCGTGCCCGCTTCGATGTTGTGACGCAGGGCGAAACTCACCCCCTCCAGCACCGCGCGGTACAGGTGAATGCGGCTGTGGTAGAGGTTCAAGCCGACAAAGCTGCCACTGGCACGGTCATCCCACACCGGGCTGCGTTCGCCCATCAGGTACGGCTGGAACAACAGGCCTTCGCTGCCCGCCGGGATGTTCATCGCACGCTGTTCCAGCAGTACCAGGCTGTCCTGGCCGGTGGCCTTGGCTTGCTGTTCCTCGGCCTGGCAGAACTGCTCGCGAAACCAGCTCACCGACGCACCCGCCGTGATCGCACCGCCGAAGATGTACAGGTCGCGGTGGCCGTTGTAGACGTGGGGCATGCTCACCAACCCATGGTGCGCGTCCACCTGCTGGTTCAGGTAACCCCAGCACATGCTGGTGCCGATCATCGCCACATGGTTGCCCGGTTGCGTAACGCCTGCGGCCAACGTGGCCATGGCCGCGTCGACCCCCCCGGCCAGGATCGGCGTGCCGGTCTGCAGGCCCAGGCGCGCCGCCCACTCCTCCAGCAGGCCGCCCACCACCTCACCGGAATACACCAGGCGCTCCGGCATCATCGCTTGCGGTATACCCAGCGCGTCGAGCATCTCGCCCGACCAGCCGCGCGCCGCCACGTCATACACCCCGCCGATATTGCCGGCGCTGCTATGGTCCACCGCCAGCTCACCGGTGAGGCACGCGTTGATATAGCTGTTGGGCGGCAGCAGGTAACGGGTCTTGGCCCACACTTGCGGCTGGTGCTGCTTGAGCCAGAGCATCTTGGTGAAGCCGTAGTAGCTGTCCACCGAGTTACCGGTCACCGCGAACAGCCGCTCCAGGTCCACGTGCTCACGCACCCAGGCGACCTGCTCACCGGCGCGGCGGTCCATCCAGATCAGGCACGGGTGCAGCGGTGTGAGCGCTGCATCCACCGCAATCCCCGAGCCGCCGTACAGGCTGCTGATGCACAGGACTTTCACGTGTTCCTTGGCCACGCCGGCCTTGGCCATGCACTGCGCCACGCACGTCTCGACCGCATCGAGCCAGACCTGCGGCCATTGTTCGGCCCAGCGCACTTTCGGGGTATCCACGCGATACCCCTGGCTGTGCTGCGCGATAATCGTACCTTGAGCATCCACCAGCAGCGCCTTGGTGCTCTGGGTCCCTATGTCGACACCCATCACGTAGTTCATCTTCAGACCACCGGCTTCAGCAGCACCTTGATTGACTGGGTCGAGTTGGCCAGCTCAAACGCTTCGGCGTAGTCATCCAGCGGGAAATCGTGGGTGACGATGCCCTTGGAGGTGACCAGGCCGCGTTCGAACAGGTCGATGGCGATCGGGTAGCAATACGGGCCGAGGTGAGCGCCGCGCACGTCCAACTCCTTGCGGTCGCCGATGATCGACCAGTCGACGCTGGTCTCGGCACCGAACACGCTGAACTCGACAAAACGCCCGAGCTTGCGGATCAGGTCCAGGCCTTGGGTCACGCCGGCCGGTACGCCGGTGGTTTCGATGTAGACGTCGCAGCCATAGTTATCGGTGAGGCTGTTGATGATCTCGCGGGCGTTGTCGCGTGACGGGTTGATCACCACATCGGCGCCGAATTTTTTTGCCAGCTCCAGGCGCTCGTCGACCATGTCGATCACCACCAGTTTCTTCGGGGTCTTCAACGCGGCGACCTGGACCATGCACAGGCCGAGGGTCCCGGCACCGGCAATCACCACCACGTCGTCGAGCTGGACATCGCCACGGTTGACGGTGTGGATCGAACACGCCATCGGCTCCACCAGCGCCGAGTCTTCCAGCGACACCGACTCGGGAATCTTGTGCACGATGGCGGTCTTGGGGATGCGCATGTACTGGGCCATGCCACCTTCGGCCACTTCACGCTGGAAGCCGAAAATGTTGTGCACCTCGCACATCCAGTATTTGCCGGATTTGCAGAAGCGGCACTTGCCGCAGGGCACGATCTGCTCGGCGATCACCTTGTCGCCCACCGCGACTTCAAAGTGCTCTTCGGCGCCCTCGCCCGCTTCCACCACATAGCCGAAAAACTCGTGCCCCGGCACCACCGGCGCCTTGACCCACGGGTTGTCGCCGCCCCAGAACATCGCCGCGCCGGAGTGGCACTTGCAGTCACTGGCGCAGATGCCGCAGGCGGCGATGCGGATCACCAGCTCATTGGCGCGCGCCTGGGGTTTGCCGATGCGTTCCAGGCGGTAGTCTTTAGGGCCGTGGCAGACGACGGCTTGCATTTCGGTGTGCTTGTCCATGGTGTTCGGTCCTGTCTTGAGTTTATTTATGGCGCTGACGGCTGATGAAAATCGCCAGCAAAATGATCCCGCCCTTGATCACGCTCTGGACGTAGGGCGAAACGCCGAGCATGTTCAGTCCGTTGTTCAATACGCCGAGCAGCATGGCGCCGAGCAAGGTGCCGGCGATCACGCCGCGCCCGCCGGCAATCGACGCGCCGCCGAGTACCACGGCGGCAATCGCATCCAGCTCGAACGACACGCCGGCATTCGGCTGGCCGCTCATCAGGCGTGAGGTCAATACCAGCCCGGCAATCGCCGCCGTCAGGCCACTGATGCCGTACACCAGCAGCTTGAAGCGCGCGGCGCGCACGCCGGACAAGCGCACCGCTTCTTCATTGCCGCCGATGGCGTAGATGTAGCGACCGATGCGCGTGTGTTGCAGCAGCACATAGGCGGCCAGGTAGGTGAGCAGCATGATCAGGATCGGCACCTGGATGCCGAACAGGCTTTCGCGGCCGAAAAACGCAAACCAGTCCGGTAACCCGGAAATCGGGTAGCCGTCGGTGTACATCAGGCCCAGGCCACGGGCGATGCCCATGGTCGCCAGGGTGACGATGATCGGCGGCATGTGCAGGTAAGCGACGAAGAGGCCATTGCCGATGCCGAAGGCCACGCCGATCAGCATCCCGGCGCCAATCGCCAGGCCGGGCGGCAGGCCCGCGACCATCAAGCCGGCCGTGAGCGTGCCGGACAACGCCATCACCGGCCCCACCGACAAGTCGATGCCGCCCGTAAGGATCACGCAGGTCATGCCCACCGCGATAATCGCGTTGATCGACACTTGGCGGGCGATGTTCGACAGGTTGCTGGCGGTGAGGAAGGTGTCGCTGGCGAGGATCATCACCACGGTGACCACCACCAACCCGACAAAGGGGTAAAACGCCGGCGAGCGCACCAGCCGCGCCAGGTTGAGGCGCAGCCGGCTGCTGTCGACGGTATTAATGGACGTATTCACTTGAGCCCCCTGTTGCATGGCGCATGACCTGTTGAGGATTGACGGCGGACGCTTCCAGCAGCTTGACGATGGCGCCCTTGTGGAACACGGCGACCCGGTCGCACATGCCGATGACTTCGGGCAGTTCGGAGGAAATCATGATGATTGCGTAGCCCTGTTCGGTGAGGCTGCGCATCAGCGCGTAGATCTGCGCCTTGGCGCCCACGTCAATGCCACGGGTGGGTTCATCGAACACCAGCACGTCGCAGTGGTGGTTGATCCAGCGGGCGATCACGACCTTTTGCTGGTTGCCGCCGCTGAGGTTGAACACCCGGCTTTCGCTGCTCGGGGCTTTGATCGACAGTTGCTTCATCAGGCTTTCGACGCTGGCGCATTCACGACTTTTGTCGATCAGGCCCGAGGCGTTCTGGTACTTGGGCAGGTTATTCAGGGAGATGTTTTCGCGAATGCTGAAGTCGGTGATCAGCCCTTCGCTCTTGCGGCTTTCCGGCAGTAGGCCGATGCCGTGGGCCAGCGCCTGGGCCGGGTCGTCGAGGGTGATTTTTTCACCGCGCAACCACACGTCTTTGCTCACCGACGGCAGCGCGCCCATCATGCCCAACGCCAGTTCGGTGCGACCGGACCCGACCAAGCCGGCAAAGCCGAGGATCTCGCCCTTGTACAGCTGGAAGCTGTTGTGGGGGCCGTTGCGCACCAATTGGATGTCCTTGACCTCCAACAACAGCGGGCCGCGTACGCTGCTCGGCTTGGGCGGAAAACTGCATTCCAGGCGGCGCCCGACCATCATCTCGACCAGCCGGTCGATGTCGCTGTCAGCCACATCGGTGACGCCCACATTGCCACCGTCGCGCAGCACGCTGATGCGGTCACACACCTGGAAAATCTCCTCCAGGTGATGAGAGATGAAAATCACCGCCACGCCCTGGCGCTTGAGTTCGCGCATGATCTCGAACAGCAGCTCGGCCTCGCTGGGCGTGAGGGTGGCGGTGGGTTCATCCAGCACCAGTAGACGCGCATCCAGGGCCAGGGCCTTGGCGATTTCGACGAACTGCTGCTCGGCCACGCTCAGGTGCTTGACCGCGCATTGCAGGTCGAGGGTCACGCCCAGGCGCTTGAACAACGCCTCGCTGGCCTCGACCATGTCGCGCTTGCGCAGCAGGCCGAAGCGGTTGCTCAGCTCGTGGCCGAGGAAGATGTTTTCCACCGCCGTGAGGTAGGGAATCAGGCTGAACTCCTGGAACACGATGCCGATACCGGCAGCAATCGCATCACGATAGGTCGCGAAATGCTGCGCCTGGCCATCGATCAGGATCTGGCCTTCGTCTTGATGCTCGACGCCGCCGAGGATCTTCATCAGCGTCGATTTGCCCGCGCCATTCTCCCCGAGCAAGGCATGGATCTCGCCGCGCTCGACCTGCAGGTTGATGGACTTGAGGGCCTGTACGCCCGGGTAACGCTTACAGATGTTTTCCAGCTTCAGAAGACTGCTCATACCGCCGACCTCGTATTCAGAAGGAGACCTCAAGCCCCACGGGTTACGTGGGGCCTGGGTGATTTACCAGCTGAAATCCTTGGCCTTGGCCTGGTCGATCAGGGTGATGTCCACCGGGATCGTGGCGGGCACTTGCGAGCCCCACTTCTTGGCCAGGGCGATACCCAGCGCAAGGCGGATCTGGTCACGTGGGTATTGGGCCGAGGTGGCGATGAATTTGCTGCCGGGCTTCTGGATCGCCTTGATCGCTTCCGGCGCGCCATCGACGCTGACCAGCTTCACGTCCAGGCCGCTGGCTTCGATGGCCGAGAGCGCACCGAGCGAGCCGTTGTCATTCACGCTGAAAATGCCCTTGAGGGTGGGCTGGGCCTGCAACATGTTCTCGGTGACGGTCAGCGCCTGGTCACGTTCCTGCTTGCCATTCTGGATGCTGACAATCTTGATGTCCGGGTGCTTCGCCACGGCCTCTTTGCAGCCGCGTACGCGTTCCAGGATCGGCACCACGGCAATGCCGTCGAGGATGGCGATATTGCCTTTGTCGCCGATGTGCTTGGCCAGGTACTCGCAGGCCTGGAAACCGGCGTCGAAGTTCTTCGAGCCGACGAAGGAATCCAGCGGGCCGTCCGCCTGGGCGTCCACCGCGACGACCACGACACCGGCGGCGTGGGCGGATTTGACCGCCGATTGCACGCCCACCGAGTCGGTGGGGTTGATCAGCAGGATATCGATGCCTTTTTGCAGCATGTCTTCGACGTCACTGACCTGCTTGGACACATCGTGACGGGCGTCGGTGATGATCAATTTCGCGCCGATGGTCGCCCCGGCTTCTTCCAGGGCGTTTTTCATGGTGACGAAATAAGGGTTGTTGATTTCCTGGAAGGACGCGCCGATGCGGATGGGTTTTGCAGCGTCGGCAAAAACAGGGGCAGCGGTGCCGAGGGTGATGCTTACAGCCAATAAACACAGGGTTTTCGGGAGCATTTTCATGGCGTGGTTCTCTGTTTTGTTTTTATTTTTAGAGCAAATGTTATCGTTAACATTTTGCGAGAAGCTAGCAAGTAAATTCGGCAGGCGCAAGGGGCCGCTGGTCGACTGCCGTCAAAATGTGGGAGGGCGCTTGCTGTGGCGAGGGCGCTTGCTCCCGTTCGACAGCGCAGCTGGAGTCGGCTTTTTGGCGGCGCTCCGCACCCCAGCGGGAGCAAGCGCCCTCGCCACAGCAAGCCCACATTGGCGCGTTAAAACTCGCACATTCCCCACCACCAACTAAGCTCAGCCTCCAACAAAAAAATCCGAGCTGCCCGCCATGTCCCACCCCACCGAGACCTTTCGCGCCCGCTACCGCGCCAGCGTCGCGCCACACTACAACCCCTGGCTTCACGCCAGTTTTGTGTTCGGCTACGGCATCGTCTGCATCACCCTGGCCTGGTCATCGACGCATCAAATTACCGCACTGCAATGGCTGAGCGTGCCCGCGACCCTGGTGTTCTTCAACCTCTGCATCTACCTGGTCCACCGCCACCTCGGCCACCATAAACATGGGTTGGCCCGGCTGTTTTATGCGCGCCACACCGGCGACCATCACAGCTTCTTCACCCCCGGCCATATGACCTACGACAGCCCTCGGGATTGGCGGGTGATCCTGTTTCCAGCCTGGCTGATCGTGCTGCACAGCCTGGCTATCACCCTGCCCGCCTGGTGGTTGCTCAAGCAATGGAGCCGCAACGTCGCCGGGCTGTTCGCCGGGTGCATGATCCTCGGGTATTTGCTCTACGAATTGTTTCACGCCTGCGAGCACTTGCCTGTCGGCCACCCGGTGGCGCGCCTGCCGTGGCTGCGCCAGATGCACCGCTTGCACGCCCTGCATCACCGTCGTGAGCTGATGCAGGGGCGTAACTTCAATATTGTCCTCCCCCTGATGGATTACCTGTTCGGCACCCTGCACTGGGAGCCGAGCGCCCACGACAAGCAGGAACCGTCATGAGTACCCGTGCAAAAAAACTGCGTCATTGGCTGTTTGTGTTGTTTCTGGTGGTGATCGCCTTTTTGCTGCTGATGCCGACCAAAGTACAACCGGTGAATTGGGTACCGCCCAAAGCGCCGTCGATGAAAGACGGCCCTTACGCCGAAAACCAGCGCCTCAAGGGCGTGCAGAAAATCGGCGCCCAAGACATCGCCGGGCCAGAGGCCTTGCTGTTGGACGCCCAGGGCTATCTGATCAGCGGCTTGCATGACGGTCGCATCATCCGCACCTCGCCCGACAGCCGTAGCCTGGAAGTGCTGGCCAACACCGGCGGACGCCCCCTGGGCATGGCGCTGCACCCGGACGGGCGCTTGATCATTGCCGATGGGATCAAGGGCCTGCTCGCACTGGCTACGAATCGCCAACTGACCACCCTGAGCACCGGCGCCCATGACCTCCCCTTGGGGTTCGCCAATGACGTCACCGTAGACACCAGCGGGCGTTATGCCTACTTCAGCGATGCGTCGAGCCGCTGGGGTTATGGCCAAGACGGTGAAGCAGTGATCGAGCATGGTGGTGATGGCCGACTGCTGCGCTATGACTTCAGCAACGGCACCACCGAGGTACTGCTGGACCAGCTGCAATTCGCCAACGGCGTAGCCCTGGGCCCCGATGAAAACTACGTGCTGGTGAATGAAACCGGCGCCTATCGCATCAGCCGTTACTGGCTCAAAGGTGAGCGCGCGGGCACTCATGACTTGTTCATCGACAACCTGCCCGGCCTGCCGGACAACCTCAGCTTCAACGGCCAGGACCGCTTCTGGGTGGCGCTTTACTCACCGCGCAATCCACTGCTGGACAGCTTTGCCGGCTACCCGCTGCTGCGCAAGGTGATGGTGCGCGCGCTGATGGTGGTGCCCAAGCCGATCGAGCGCAAAGCCTTCGTGCTGGGGCTGGATACCGAGGGCAAGGTCATCGCCAATTTGCAGGACGGCAGCGCGGGGAATTACTCGCCCATCACCACGGCCCGGGAGTATGGCAACTGGTTGTACCTGGGTTCGTTGAAAAGCACGAGCATGGCGCGCGTGCCGTTGGCGCTGGCGTTGGCGCCCTGACGCAAAAAGGGCACACAGGCGCTCGGCCTGTATGCCCTCATTGCTTGCGGCTACACGCGTTTAGCTCTTGGTGCTGCTGAGCAGGGTTTGGTTGCACAGGTGACCAAAGCTGACGAACTCGGTGTTTTCACCGCCGACGCCAATGCCTGGATACTCCAGCACCTCCATGCGCCACACGCCGTAGTTGAAGTCGGTACGCCAGGTGTTGTTGTAGCCCTGGGAGTAATCGACAAAGGTGGTCTGGAAGTCACCGAAGCACGTGCCCACGTTGATCGTGCCACCGGCTTGGCCGGAGCTGTCGGTCGCCGCCGAATACGCCTTGTAGACGATATTGCCGGTGTCCGGGTTGATGTGCTGGTCGAGATAAACAATCGGGTGCAGCCCCACCAGTGGCGCGCCGGTGCTGTCGGACAGGTTCATTTTCCAGGTCAGGTTTCGATAAGCCTGGGTGGTCATGTAGCCGTAGCCCACATCAGACGCGGAATACGGGATGCGCAACACGTTGGCCTCGCCTTTCATATCCGGGTTGTCGACACGTGGGTTGGAACCAAAGGACAGGGTGTATTTGCCCGTCGCGCTCCACGGCTCGTTCGGGTGCTGGTTCGGGCGCACCCGCACCTTGACCACACCGCCCACACCCGGACTCGGGATCGACGTCGAGACGATATTGGCACCTACGGTGACCCACTGGCTGCCATCGAAGCGCTCAAGGATCCATTTGCCACGGGTGCTGCCGCTGGCGGCATCGGCCGACAGGGCAATGCCCACGCTCTGGCCACGCACAGCGGTGAAGTCGAAGTAATCGACATCATCGAGGCTGTCGGCGTTGCCGCTGATGTAGTTCAGGGTGTCCGGCAGTTGGAAGGCCGTGTCCGGCGTGTCATTCGGTTCGAAGGCATCGATATTGGCATTGACCGCCACACCGAACTGGAAGCTCGAACCCGAGACCGCCGCATTGGCTTCCATGAACCAGTAGTAGTCACCCGCCGGCAATACGCCGCTGAGGCTTTCGTCACCGGTACCGGGGTTATTGGAAGTGCCCAGCGGGATCGGATTGCCTTGGCCATCGTCCTGGAACAGGGTCAAGGACATGTCGGTACCGGCCGTCTGACCGACCAGCAGCGCATTGATACGGGCCGTCTGCGGCAGGTTGAAGTGGTAGCACAGCAGGTCACCGGTTTGCACACCATTGACCGTGTACAACTCATTCACGTCCAGCGTGGTTTCACAGCCTTGGACCAGCGCCGCTTGCACGGCAGTGGCTGGCTGAGCGCCGGCTTTCTTGACTTGGGTTACCGGGGCAGGTGCGCTGTGGTCTTCCACCACCGAGTCGGCCTTGGCCTTCGCGGCGAACACTGGCTTTTTCAGTTGGGCGCCTGCGTTCAGTTGCTTTTTCAGCGCCGCCGACGCCTTGGTGGCCGGGACTTTGCCAGCGGCTTTCAGGCTTTGCTTGATGTCAGGTTTAACGGCTTGCGCAGCCAGGTGAGGGTATTGCTCGGCCAGGGCAAAGGCCGAAACGAAGCAGGAGGCCGCCATGGCCGCGCCCAGCATAAAGGCTTTTTTCGATTTCATTTTTTATCCATCCATAGTTAAAAAGTGAAGCTCAGGTGACATCCGGTCACCTGGGATGGAATCTAGCCAATCACTGTATGCATGTCCAGTATTTTTACAGGAAATTTTCCGAACTAATACCCGGTCATCTCGAGGTACCCCACTCCCCCCTCAAACCGCACCGGCCCTTCCCAGTACGGAATACTCAGGTTCATCCAGGCGTTCGGATTGACCGCCTGGGGGGTGATGTCCAGCTGTTTGCGGGGAATTTTCAGCGACCAGCGTGTAGGCATCTTGCGCCCGTCAATGGTGGTGGTTTCCAGGGGTGTCAGCTGGATATCCGCGTTGTGCAACGTTTGTGTCTGGCCCTCGCGATCAATCCAGGTGCCGGTCAGGTAAGACGCGCCGTCGGTTTGCCGCACTCGGAACAGCATCAACTGCTCGCCACGGTCCAAGTGCAGGGAGAACCAGTCCCAACCGGTCTGGCTGGCGCTCAGGGGTTGGCTGCTCCACTCGCGGTCGAGCCAGGCCGGGCCGGTGACTTGATACACCTTGCCGTCGATGCTGACGCTGCCGCTGGCGTTGAAAAAGGGCTGGCTGTAGTAATAGGACGCCTGGCCCTGGTCGGATTTGCGGCTGTAGCCGTTGTCGCCCTGCAGCACCACTGGGCGGCTGGACGTCAGGTGCAAGTCGTAGGCGAACTGCGCGCCGCTGGCCTTGAGTTGCATGTCCGCCAAGGGGCTGGTGGCACCGGCGCGAGTGGCGAAATTCCAGTCGTCGATCCAGGCGTTGAACGGCACCGCCTCGGCTCCGGCCTGGCCGACGCCACCGCGCGCGTAACGTTCGGCGGCGTAGTGGTGGGTGGCGGAAGTGACGGCCGCATGGCCAAGCCAAAGGGTCGAGTCGTGCCAACCCGCTTGCGTCGGCCCCGCCTTGAGGGCGTTGCGGAACAGCGTCCATTGCACGCCGAATACATTGCCCTGCGCGTCCCTGAGGTTGGCGGTGACGTACCACCACTCGATACGAAAACCTTCATGGGGGCCATGATCCTCAGGGAAACTGAACACCTTGCCAGGCAGCACTTGGGCAAAGTCCGCCGCGTCACTGCCCAGACCGGCGAAGCTCTCCTGCGGCGCGGGGACTTTGTCGCAAGCGGCCAGTAACAAGCACACACACAGCAGCAGGCCGTTAATCTTCATGGGCAAACGTCCTCAACAAGTCCGCAGGACGGCTGCGATACAACTGCCACAGGGGCCAAGCCGAAGCCAGCAAGGTCGCCAGCATCGCCAACCCGAGCAATTGCGCGAGCTGCCACGGGAACACCTGCAACGGCAGGCGCCAACCAAACGCCTGCACATTGATCACCGCATCCAGGCACCAGGCCAGCAGCAGCCCAAGCGGCAACGCCAGCACCAGCGTAAGCACCGCCAGCAGCCAGGTCTGGCCCAGGTTGAGCAGCATCAATTGCCGACGCGTGACGCCCAGTGCCCACAGCGGCGCCAGTTGCCCAAGGCGGCTCTGGCTTTGGGTCAACAGGCTGATAAACAGCGCGACACCGGCCACGCCCAGCGTCAGGCTATTCAGCGCGGCCGTGGCGGCGAAGGTGCGTTCGAACACCTGGCTCGACCAGCCCTTGAGTTGTTGTTGATCGACGATACGGCTGTCTTCCAGGGCAAAGGCGCGTTGCACCTCGCGCACCAAGGGCGCCACATCCGCCGGCGCTACCCGCAGGTTGAAACGGGCCGGTGACAGCGTCGGCCAGTGGGCCAGCAGGTGCTGGGCATTGACCAGCACATGGCCCTTGGGGTTGCCGTAGTCGGCGTAGATCCCGACCACTGTCGGCGCCCACGCACCGTGTGGCGTGGGAATGCTCACGCTATCGCCCAGCCTCACGTCGAGCCGGCGCGCCAGTTGCTCGCTGAGCATCAGGGTGTCGCCTTGCTGCAACTGGTCCCACGGTTCGCTCGCTGCGTCCAGCAGCGGCCAGTGCTGACGATAGGTCGGGTCGTCGATCACGCCAAACAGGTCCGCCGGCCAGCCCTGCAATTGCACGGCGACCTGCCAGGTGGGCAGCACGGTTTGCACCAACGGTTGCCGGGCCAGCCAAGTGCTGAGTTGCTGCGCCTGGGCCGGGTTTTGCGGGTTGAGGTACAGCTCGGCCGTGAGGCGTTGTTCCAGCCAGTGATTGAAGGTGTGCCGAAAGCCGGAGGTCATGGAACCCGCGCCGATATTTGCGGCCAAGGCCAATAGCAGCGCCATCAGCGCCAGGCTCAAGGCCGGCAATTGCTGGCGGCAGTCCGCGAGAAACCATTGGCCGAGCACCGAACGGCTGCGCCCCAGCACGGCCTTGAGCAGGCCATTGAGCACCACGGGTAAACCGAGGGCGGCACCGAGCAACAGCGCGGCCATCAGCACAAAACCGGCGGCCAGGCTGTTGCCCAACCACAGCGCCAGCACCGCAACCAGCAACGCGGCACCGGCCACCCAACCTTGACGGCGCAACCAGCGCCCATGAGCCTCATGCCAGGCCTGGGCATTGGCCAGCGCCAGCAGTGGCAGGCGCGCTGCCCGCCACAGGCTGCCGGCACCGGCGAGCAAGGCACCGAGCAAGCTCAAGCCCAGCCCCGCCGCCCACCACCACGGGCTCAGGCTCAACTGCCCCGGCACCTCGGCGCCATACAACCCGCGCAGGCTGGCGGCCACATCCGGCAGCAACAGGCTGGCCAACAGGTAACCGCTGGCGACACCGAGCACGCCCCCCAACACCGAGAGCACGCCCAGTTCCACACTCAGGCTGACAATCAACATCCGCACGCTGACCCCGCAGGCCCGCAACGTACGCAGCAACCCGCGCCGTTGCTCCAGGGCCAGGCCGATGGCCGCGTGCACGATAAACAGCCCCACCACAAAGGACAGAAAGCCCAGCGCGTCGAGGTTCAGGTGAAAGCTCTCGGTGAGGCGCGCGAGGTTATTGTCCTCGCCCTGCTTAAGCTGCAACCCGGCGGGCGGCGTCGGATGGCCGGCGGCGAACGTTTTGTCCACCAGCAGGCGCGACAGGCGCTCGGGCATCTCCAGCACGGCTTGGGCAAACCCGATATCGGTGAGCAACAGGCCGGGCGCCATATCCGCCTGGGCTTGCAGCGGCGGCAAGGTGTGCCCATTCAGCGTGGTCGGCCGCTGCCCTGCGTGCAGCCCCAAGGCCTGCAAGGTCTGCGGCGCGATCCAGGTGCGCCCCGGCGGCGAAAAGAACGCCAGCATCTGGGCCTGGCTCAAGCGCTGCCCTGCCACCGCGCCACTGCCGGGCAACGACACCGGGTCGATGCCCATCAATTGCAGGCGTACTGCCTCATGCCCCTGGAGCTGCACCCGCCCCTGCACCACCGGCGACACCGGCCAGCCGGCGCGGCGCAATTGGGCAAACACGGCTTGGGGGAAACTCGCGTCGTCCGGCGCATTGAGACTGGCCTGGGGTTCACCGCCGATCAACTGGCTGGCGCGGGCGTAGCTGTCGCGCGCCTGGCCGTTGAGTGCCTGCACGCCAATCAGCAGCGCCGTGGCCAGCCACAGGCCGGTGAGCACGCTGAAAAATTGCACGGGATGCCGTCGCCAGTGGCTGAGCAGCGCGCGTAATGTCCAGTAAAACACCGCCATCTCAAGCGGCGCCTGCAGGGACGACACGCCCACGCTGCAGCACCACCTGCCGGTCCAGCCGTGCGGCGATGCGCGGGCTGTGGGTGACCATCAACAGGCTGGTGGGGCTGTCGCGCAGCAGGTCCAGCAGCAGTTGCAAGACTTCGTCACTGGTGGCTTCGTCAAGGTTGCCGGTGGGTTCGTCGGCCAACAACAGGCCCGGTTTTGAGGCTAATGCGCGCCCGACCGCGACCCGCTGCTGCTGGCCCCCGGAGAGTTGTTCAGGGTAACGCTTGAGCAGATCGCCCAGGCCCAGGCGTTCAACCAATTGCGCTTGCCACTGCGGGTCAAACCGCCCCGCCAACCGCGCCTGGAACGCCAGGTTGTCCTCGACCCGCAAACTGCCGATCAGGTTGAACTGCTGGAACACCAGGCCGATTTCGGTGCGCCGCCAATGGGCCAATTGCGCTTCGCTGAGCTGGTCGAGGCGTTGCTCGCCCACTTGGATGCTACCGCCGTCCAGCCGGTCGAGCCCGGCCACCAGGTGCAACAGGGTGCTCTTGCCGCTGCCCGACTCGCCCATCAACGCCAGGCTGCTGCGCTCGGCCAAGTGCAGGTCCACACCGGCCAACACCGCCAGCGGCCCTTGCGGAGTGACATAGCTTTTAAACACGGCGTGCACCTGCAACATGACAACTCTCGTTTGATGGGTGGCCATCGAGAATAACGGCTGCCGCCCAAGGCCATGCAAATTTTTCACATGGATTTCACCGACTGCCCACCCATGGCTGTTTAGATTACCGGCCATCGGTGATTCGTCGGCAACTTGTTAGTTGCCCTGCCTGACAACTTTTAACCGCAACATGTTCAGCGAAAAGACAGCCACCCTGTGACAGCCTCCTGCGTCACTGAGGCATTCGCCCACACGTTGCGCCTAACTAATTACAACGCTGCCAACAGTGCCCATGGTGAATGAAGTGGTTGACCTTACCCTGACCAAACCACGCTCGCGGCGAGCCTTTTTCAAGCGCTTGCAACCGCTGTGGCTGGGGCTTTTCGTGGTCGGCCTGCTGCTCGCCGGCAGCCTGTTCTGGCACGCCTCGCCACGCGACCTGGGCGTCGGCAACCGCCTGTTGAACTCCCATGTGCTGCCCCTTTGGCGTGATGGCGACCTGATCGTGCTGGTGCGTCACGAAGAACGCTGCGACCGCTCCACCAACCCCTGCCTGGGGCCTGTCGAAGGCCTGACGATCAGTGGCAGCCAACACGCCGAAAACCTGGGAAAAGCCTTTAAAACGTTGGGCATGGAAGGCAGTGACGTGCTTGCCAGCCCGACCATCCGAACCGCGCAGACCTTGCGCTTCATGTTCGGCAAAAACGAGTTGACCTCCGGCCAGCAAGCCGTCTGCGGCGCGGCCATGGGCGAAGAACTGCTCAGCCACAAAACCCCGGGACGCAACCTGGTCTTCGTCACCCACAGCGGCTGCATTGCCGACTTCGAAAGCACCCTGGGTTTCCCCCACGCCACATTCCCCCAGTACGGCAGCGCCCTGTTCGTGCAGGTATTGCCCAACGGCAAGTTCAAGGCATTGGGTATCGTCAATAATCCGGATTGGCCCGCCGCGCTGAAACAACTTTAATAACTCCCCCTCCTGCCTGTTCAGCAAAAAGACAGCCCGGTTCTGGCATGTTTAGTTGCGCCTTTTAATTAAGGACCTCATGAATATTTTGTGTAATTCAGTGAACGTCGTGACTGTCTCCGCTACTTCATTACTTCAAACATCCATTACTAAACGTCAGGGAGCGACGTTTTCATGACCCGATTAAAACCGCTGCCGATATTGTTGCTGGCCTTTGTCGCGTTTTACCTATTGCCGCTGGGCCTGCACGGTTTGTGGATCCCCGACGAGACCCGCTACGCCCAGATCAGCCAGGAAATGCTCCTGAGCGGCAATTGGGTCACGCCACATTTCATGGGTATCCGCTACTTCGAAAAGCCCGCCGGCGGCTACTGGTTGATCGCCCTCGGCCAGGCCGTGTTTGGCCAGAACCTGTTCGGTGTGCGCATCGCCTCGGCCTTGACCACCGGCTTAAGCGTGCTGCTGGCCTACCTGATCGCCCGTCGCCTGTGGAATGACCCACGTAAAAGCTTCGCCTGCGCCCTGCTCTACCTGAGCTTCGGCCTGGTGGCCGGGCAAGCGGGTTATTCCAACCTCGATCCGCAATTCACCCTGTGGGTCAACCTGAGCCTGGTGGCCCTGTGGTTTGCCCTCGACAGCACCACACTGCGGCACCGTCTAGGGGCGTGGGCCGTGGTGGGCCTGGCCTGCGCCCTGGGTTTCCTGACCAAAGGCTTCCTGGCCTGGGTGCTGCCGGTGCTGATTGCCGTGCCCTACATGCTCTGGCAACGGCGCCTGGGAGAATTGCTGCGCTACGGCCCGCTGGCAATCGCAGT
Organism: Pseudomonas sp. A39; assembly: GCF_058145955.1. Taxonomy (NCBI): domain Bacteria; kingdom Pseudomonadati; phylum Pseudomonadota; class Gammaproteobacteria; order Pseudomonadales; family Pseudomonadaceae; genus Pseudomonas; species Pseudomonas sp. A39. Next base: position 40,777 of record NZ_JBYVMD010000039.1, on the reverse strand, counting down.
CGCCGCCGTGGTCTGCCTGCCGTGGGCGCTGGCGATCCATCATCAGGAACCTGATTTCTGGCGCTTCTTTTTCTGGAATGAACACATTCGCCGCTTCAGCGCCGACAACGCGCAACACGTGCGGCCGTGGTGGTTCTTCCTACCGATCATCGCGGTGTCTTGCCTGCCCTGGGCCGGGCTGTTGCCCGCCACCCTGCGCACCACCTGGCAGCACAAACGCCAGCCGGCAATCACCTTCCTGGCCCTGTGGCTGCTACTGCCGCTGGTTTTTTTCAGCCTGAGCAACGGCAAGCTGCCGACCTACATCATGCCGTGCCTGCTGCCCCTGGCGTTGTTGATGGGGCATACCCTGGTCGACCTGATCAGCACCGGCCGTGCCCGCACCCTCTGCCTCAACGGCCTGCTCAACTTCGTGATCGGCATGGTCGCCATGGTCGGCCTGATCTACCTGCAGATCGCCCGGCCGCTGTACAGCAACAGTCACGCCGAAATGTTCAGCCTGTCGCTGGCCTTTATCGTGCTGTTGGCATGGATCCTCACTAACCTGCTGCAAGCGTTCCGCCCGTTGACGCTATGGGCCACGCCGACGCTGGGCATCGGCCTGCTGGTGATCCTGTTGCCGGCGAGCATGCCGGCGTGGATCGCCGACAACGAAATGCCCGACCAGTTTGTGCTCGAGCACCTGGAAGAGTTGCAACAAACCCAGGCACTGCTGAGCAACGAACTGGAGAGTGCCAGCGCCCTGGCCTGGCGCCTGCAACGCCCGGCTGTGGCGCTGTATGACACCGAGGGCGAGTTGCGCTACGGCTTGCAGTACGCGGGTTCGGTGCAGCGCAAAGTCGCACTGGAACAGGTGCAGACGTGGCTCAAGGACGCGCGCCAACGCGGCTCGGTGGGCGTGCTGATGCGGGTCAGAAGCACCAGCGAGATGCGTGAGGCGGGGCAACTGCCGCCGGGGGGCAAACGCTACTACAAGGGCGCCCTCGAACTGATCATCTACCCGAAATCGCCCTGATGGCGGCCTTCTGGAAAACCGAACGCGGCGCCCTGGTGGTATTGCTGGGTGTCACGGCCGTGCTGCTGCTCGCCGGCCTCGGCGCACGCGACCTGTGGGGCCCCGAAACCCGCTGGGCCAACATTGCCTTGCAGATGCTGCAAAGCGGCGACTACTTCGACCCGTATCTCAAAGGCGTGCCCTATTACGACAAGCCCCTGCCTTCCTACTGGCTGATCACCGCGACCGCCCACGCGATGGGCGGCCTCGGCCCGTGGTCGTTACGTTTGCCGTCCGTGATCGGCGCCTGGCTGAGCGTGTGGCTGATCTACCTGATCGGCGAACAACTGTTGCGCAAGGGCACCGGGCTGATTGCCGGCTGGATGCTCGCCACTACCTTCTACTTTCTGTTCTGGGCGCGCGTCGCCACGGCGGACGTGCTCACGGTGTGCGGCGTACTGGCGGCCGTGTGGTGGTATTGGCGTGGGCCGCAGGACACACGGCTTGGGCGCTACACCGTGTTCTTTCTCTTGTTGGCGGTGACCTCCCTGTTCAAGGGCTTGATCGGCTTTGTGCTACCCGGCCTGGTGCTGCTGCCGCACCTGCTCAGTGAGCATCGCTACAAACGCCATCTCAACCTGCGCCTGCCACTCGCCCTGCTGATGGCGGGCGCAGTGTATGCCGTGCCGTTCGTGCTGTCCCATGTCTACGGCGCACCCAGCTACGGCGAAAGTGGCCTGGCGCTGGTGTTCCGCGAAAACGTGGTGCGCTTTTTCGACCCGTTCGACCACATGGGCCCGATCTACACGTACCTGATCTACCTGCCCGCCTACACCCTGCCATGGGTGCCGTGCTGGCTGCTTGGCCTGTGGCTGGCGCTGCGGCATTGGCGCCAGACCCCGCCCAACGTACGTTGGCTGGTGTGGGGCCTGGGGTTGCTGTTCGTGTTCTTCACCGCCAGTGGCAGCCGACGCAGTTACTACGTGCTGCCGTTGGTGCCGTTCGCGCAGTTGCTGGGGGCCTGGTGGGTGAGTGAACGGCTGGCGAAAAACCCGGCGAGTTGGCCGCGCTGGCAGAAAGGTTTCGCAAGCGCCGCCGTGCTGATGCTACTGGTGCTCGGGGTGCTGTATCCCTGGACCAACGGCAATGGCGGCGTGACGCGTTTCGCCGAGGACGTGGAAACCCAGGCGACCCAAACAGCACCGTGGAACCAATGGCAGATGGTGCTGGTGGAAGTCGACAACAAACTCCCTCTGTACCTGCAAAACCACGGCGAACCCTTCTACTACGTAGCCGAAACCCAGGACTTCCCGCGCCAGGGCGACAGCGCCGCGTTCATGGCCTGGCTGGCCAACACCAGCGGCCAGGATTTCGACCCGCTACACACAATTATCGTTGCGCAATTCTCCAAGGACGACCCAACGCCACTGGCCTACCTGGGTGCGGATCATCACGTGATTACCACCCAGCCGGACAACGGCGAGCGGTGGTTTGCGAAGCGCGAGGGAGGCAGCGTGGCGTTTATCCCATCGCCGCGCTGATCAGGTCTTGCGAGCCTTGCCGGGGTCCACGGTGCCGATAGGCCCCAGGCTACCCCCCAACCCGGCCACGTGCTCCTGTACCGCCCGCCCCTCCGCCCGGTTGCGGATAAACCCGGCGCGGGTAAACCGCTCCAGAAACGGCACCGGCAAGGCCTTGTCAGGGGGCACCGCAGGATGCTCGGCCACTTCCCCGAACAGGGTGTACGCCGCGCTCGGCAAGTGCCGGGTATTGAGGTCGCCGGTCAGGCGTCCGGCTTGCAACACGAGCGCGCGGTTGGTGACGCGTTGCAGATCGGACAAGCGCTGGGAGATGTAGAGGATGGCCACACCGCGTGCGCGCTGGCTGTCGATCAGGCCGAGCAGGCGTTCGGCGTCGGTTTCCGACAAGGCCGCCGTCGGTTCGTCGAGGATCAACAGTTTGGGTTGCTGGGCAAAGGCACGCGCCAGTACCAGCAGTTGACGGTCCGCCTGGCCGAGGCGTTCGACCGGGTGTTGCAGCGGCAGGTCCAGGCCCAGCCCGGCGGCGATGGCTTCGGCACGTTGCAGGAGGCTTTTGCGGTTGAGCAGAAAATCCGCGTCTGGCTGCCCCAGCTCATCGAGCAACAGGTTCTCGGCCACGCTCAGGCCGGGGGCGATGGCATCGTCGGGCCGTTGATGCACGGCGACGATGCCGAGCCGGCGTGCCGACAACGGCGAGGTAAAGCGTTGGCGCTGGCCCTCGACCCACAGTTCGCCGCTATCCGGCGCCAGGCTGCCGCTGAGGACCTTGACCAAGGTCGATTTGCCCGCTCCCGTGGCACCGAGCAAGGCCACACCCTCACCCGGGTAAATATCCAGGGTGACTTGATCCAGCGCCTGCTGGGCACCATACGTCTTGCACAGGCCAACCAGACGGATCAAAGGCTCGGGGGCAACGGGGTTGCTCATGGCTAATCTCTAAGGCGCAACGATGACTCATTACAACGCCAGACAGCGCTGATTTATTCCGAACAACAATGAGTTAGGTCCCGAATTAAAGGCATTACCTCATGAACAATCCAATAGCTGAATCGCATAGCCGAAAACATTCGAGTTATAAGGCCCTTGCCCGCAGTGTGTTGAATGCTTTCAGCCAGCGCCTTCAGGGCCCGCCCGCGACTTCAGATCCTGCGACGGCGATTGAGTTGAGGAATAGCGGTTTGCGGGATCTCCACACGCTTTACCTGCGTCAAGGTACACGCCGCCAGTTGCGCCAACGTCGGCTGGCTGAACACGCTCCGCGCATCCACCTCCAACCCGGCCTTGCGCATTCGCGCCACCAGGTTCACCGCCAGCAACGAATGCCCGCCCAGTTCAAAGAAATGGTCATGCCGCCCTACCCGCTCCAGCTTCAAGACCTCCGCCCAGATCCCGGCCATCACGGTCTCCACTTCCCCGATCGGTGCGGCATACGCTCGGCTCACCACCGCCTCCAACCCCGGCGCCGGCAATGCCTTGCGGTCGAGTTTGCCCGCAGGGTTGAGGGGCATTTCATCAAGCCGCACAAACGCCGCCGGCACCATGTACTCCGGCAATTGCTCCAGCACATGAGCGCGCAACGCTTCCAGGCTCGGCGCGTCGGCACGCACGGTGAAATACGCCACCAGCCGCTCTTCCCGAATCAACACCGCCACTTCGCGCAACGCCGGATGCGCCAACAGCCGTGACTCGATTTCCCCCAGTTCCAGGCGCACACCGCGCAGTTTGATCTGGAAGTCATTGCGCCCGAGAAACTCAAGATTGCCATCCGGCAGGTAACGCACCAGGTCGCCGGTGCGGTACAGCCGATCCCCTTGCACAAACGGGCTGTCGATAAAGCGCTCGGCGGTCATCTGCTCAAGCCCCAGATAACCACGGGCCACGCCGACGCCACCGATATGCAGCTGCCCGCTGACGCCCATCGGCACCGGCGAATCCTGCGCGTCGAGCACATACAGGCGGGTATTGTTGATCGCCCGGCCGATCGGCAATTGCAGCGCGGGCACCGGTGCGCCCGGTTCCAGCGTCCAGGCGCTGCTGTCGACCGTGGCCTCGGTGGGGCCGTAGACGTTATGCAGGCGCACCTTGGGCAGTCGCGCCTGCACGCCACGGGCCAGGGCTTCGGTGAGCTCGCCGCCGCCACACAATACGTCGGTGAGGCTGGTGCACAGGGCCGATTCTTCCAGTTCAAGGAACTGCTGCAACATCGCCGGCACGAACTTGATCACCGTGATCTGCTGCTCACGAATCACCTGCGCCAGGTAGGCAGGCTCGCGATGCCCATCGGGGCGTGCCAGTACCAGGCGCATGCCATTGGCGAGCGGCCAGAACAGCTCCCACACCGAACCGTCGAAGCTGAACGGCGCCCGTTGCAACAGCGCACCGCCTTCAGCGTTGGGGCACAGTTGCGAGCCCCAGTGCAGCAGGTTGCCGAGGCCGCGATGCTCGATCATCACGCCTTTGGGCGTGCCGGTGGAGCCCGAGGTGTACATGACGTAGGCCAGGTTGGCGACGCTCAAACCCGGCACCAGCGGGTTGCCGATGGGCGCCTGGCGCCAGGCACAGTGGTCGAAGTCGATCACCGGGATCGACACCTCGCCCGGCAAATCGCGCGTCGCGGCGTGTACCAGCAGCGCCACCGGTTGGCTGTCGTGAAGCATGTAGACCAGACGCTCACGCGGGTAGCCGGGGTCCAGCGGCACATACGCGCCGCCAGCCTTGAGAATGGCCAGCAGGCCCACCACCAGGTCCAGTCCGCGCTCGACGCACAGCGCCACGCGAGAGTCCGGTTGAACGCCACGTTCGCGCAAGTGGAAGGCCAGTTGGTTGGCGCGTTCGTTGAGTTCGCGGTAGGTCAGTTGCAACGTGCCGGCCTGCACCGCCACGGCGTGGGGGATCTGCCGCGCATGGGCTTCGAACAGCGCCTGCACGGTGAGGGTGTCGGGGTAGTCGGTGGCCGTCGTGTTGAAGTCCACCAGCAGGGTTTTCAGCTCACTGGCGGGCAGCACCTGCACCTCGCGCAATGGCCTTTGCGGCGTCTGCTCCAACGCGTCCACCAGGTTGACCAGTACGGTTTCGAGGTAATCCAAAAGACGCCCGGCGCCCACGGTGCGCGGGGCCTTGGCCTTGATTCGGAAGCCGCTGGCGGTATCGTCCACGGTCAGCATCAGCGGGTAGCTGAGGACGTCTTCGCTGCTGAGCAAGGCGATGCCCGGCACCAGGGTCAGGTCGCGCTCGGCGTCGGTGTGCCGGTAATTGAGCAGGCTGTTGAACAACGGCGACGCGCTGCTGCAGCGTTGGGCCAGTGCCAGGGAGGCTTGTTCATGGGCGAGCAAGGCGCTGAGCTGGGTGTGGGTGTCCGTGAGGGCATCGGCCACCGTCCGCCCGGCCAGGCGCACCCGCAGCGGCAAGGTGTTGATGAACATACCCAAGGCGCGGTCGGCGCCCTCACCGGCCTGCAAACGGCCGAGCAGCACGGTGCCGAACACCCCATCATCGCGGCCCGCGACACGGCTGAGTACCTGGGCCCAAGCCAGATGGAACAGGCTGGCGGCGCTCACGCCCAGCCCACGCGCCTGTGCCCGCACACGCTGATGCAGACGCTCGCCCAGTGCGCGTTCGGCTTCGTCGGTTTGCGCCCGATCCGCCTGGCGCGCCTGTAGACCGAACGCCAGGGTCGGCTCGTCCACATCCCCCAACTGCTCACGGAAAAACGCTTCATGCCCTGCCTGTCGCGCCGGTGAACGGGCTTGCACCACCACATTGCGGTACGGCACCGACGCCGGCAGTTGCGCCTGTTGACCGAGCAAGTGGGCGCGGATTTCCTGCATCAACAGCGTGGTCGAGGTGGCATCGTTGACCAAGTGATGGAAGCGCAGCCGCGCGACCCAGCGTTGCTGCTGCGGCTCTTCGGCATAGTCCAGGGCCATCAGCGGCGCCTGGCGCAAATCCAGCGGTTCATGCCCCTCGCGCAGCGGTTCGACGCGCAACTGCGCCTGGCGCCAGACCACCTGCATCGGTTGCTCCAGGGCTTCCCACGCCAGGCTGGTGCGCAGGATGTCGTGGCGGTTGATCACCTGTTGCAAAGCTTGGGCAAACGCGTCCAATTGCTCGCGTCGCGCAAAGCTGAACAGCGCCTGCTGCTGGTAGGGGTCGTGCTCATCGGTGAGGTGGTGGTACAGCAACCCTTCCTGCAACGGCGCCAGCGGATAGACCGCCTGCACATTGGCCGCGCCACCGGGGATGCCGGCGACGATCAGCGCCAGGCTGGCCTGATCCGGTTCGGCCAGGTCCGCCTCATCCACCTCGCTGTATTCACTGGCCGCCGCCAATGCCGCCAGGGTCGGCTGGCCGAACAACACCTGCACATCGGCGCGCAGCCCGACCTGGCGCATGCGTTGCACCAATTGCACCGCCAGTAAGGAATGCCCGCCGAGTTCGAAAAAGTGGTCGTGGCGGCCCACCTGATGCACGTGCAACAACTCGGCCCACAGCTGCGCCAAGACGGTTTCCACGCCCGCGTGCGGGGCTTCATACCGGCGTGTGACGAAGGCGTCCTGGCTGGGTGCCGGCAACGCCTTGCGGTCGAGTTTGCCGTTGGCGGTCAGGGGCAACGCGTCCATTGGCTGGTAGGCGGCCGGTAGCATGTAGTCGGGCAGCGACGCTTGCAGGTGGCTGCGTAAGGCCTCGATCGGCACGGCTTCACGCGGCACGAACCAGGCCAGCAATTGCCCCTCGCGCGACTGCACCACGGCCTCTTGGATATGCGGGTGGGCGGCCAGCGCGGATTCGATTTCGCCCAGCTCGACGCGCACGCCACGAATTTTCACCTGGTCGTCATTGCGCCCCAGGTATTCCAGGTTGCCGTCCGGCAGCCAGCGCGCCAGGTCACCGGTGCGGTACATCCGGCCCTGGGTGAAAGGGTCATCCAGAAAGCGTTCGGCGGTGAGATCGGGGCGGTTCAGGTAGCCACGCGCCACCCCCTTTCCCCCCACGTACAACTCCCCTGCTACGCCGATGGGCACCGGGCGTTGCTGTTCGTCGAGCACGTACGCGGTGGCATTCGCGATCGGCGCGCCGATATGCAGCGGCTTGCCCACGTCCATGCGGCCGGAGGTGGCGACCACCGTGGCTTCGGTGGGGCCGTAGTTGTTGATCACGGCAAAGGACTGCGCCTGGGGGAAAGCGCGCAGACGGTCGCCACCGATCAGCAGGGTGCGCAGCGTTGGGTGTTGCAGGCCCTGGCTGAAGGCGTATTCGGCCACAGGCGTCGGCAGGAAGCACACGTCCAGCGACTGCGCGCGCCACCAGCTGAGCAACGCGTCGATGTCTTCGGCGCCGTCATGGGCGGGCGGCAGGTGCAGCGTGGCGCCCACACACAGTGCCGGCCAGACTTCCCAGGCCATCGCATCAAAACCAAACCCGGCGACACTGGCGGTGTGGCTGCCGGCGTGCAGGTCAAAGGCCCGGCAATGCCAGTCCACCAGGTTCGAGACAGTGTGGTGCTCGACCATCACGCCCTTGGGCAAGCCGGTGGAGCCTGAGGTGTAGATCACGTAGGCAAGGTGGGAGGGGCTGACCGCTACGCGGGGGTTGGTGCCCAAGTGAAAGGTCGGGCGGTCCAGTTGGAGCACAGGCACATCCAGCGCAGGCAGACGGTGCAGCAGGTCATGCTGGGTCAGTACCACCACCGGATCGCTGTCTTGCAGCAAGTAGTTCAGGCGTTCGGCCGGATGGGCCGGGTCGACCGGCACGTAGCAGGCGCCGGACTTGAGAATCGCCAGCAACCCCACCAGCGTGTCCAGCCCGCGCCGCGCCAGGATCACCACGCGGTCGTCCGGCTGTACGCCACGCTCCAGCAGTTGATGAGCCAGGGCGTTGGCCTGCTGGTTGAGTTGGGCGTAGCTCAGCTGCCGGCCCTGGTAAACCGCCGCCACCGCGTCCGGCGTGCGCGCGGCCTGGCCTTCGATGCGCGCGTGCAGGGTCTGCGGCTGCGTACCGGGCTGGGCGGTGGCGTTCCACTGGTGCAACCGGGCCTGTTCGGCGGGCGTCACCACCGAGAAATCACTGAGCTTCAACGCAGGGTCTTCCAGCCCTTGCTCCAGCAGCCAGGTAAAGCGTTGCGCCAGGGCGAGCACTTCGTCGTGCTCGAAGTACGCCTCGTTGTACACGCAATGCAGGCACGCGGTGTCCTGGTAGCGGTTGCTGCGCAAGTGGATCGCCAGCGGCAGCGGCTCATGGTGGTTGGAGACTTTGACCGCACGCGCCTCGGTGGTGCCGTAGCGCAGCTCATGGTCGTCCTGCTCGTAAGACACCGACAGGTCGAACAACTGGCCGCGATCGCTGCGGCGCACGCCCAACTCACGGTTCATCTCACTCAGGGGAAAACGCTGGTGGCGGAAATCCTGCTTGAGCTGGTCGCGCACGCCACGCACCACGGCGCTGAACGGCAACTGCTCATCGAACTGCAACCGTACTGCGCTGACCTGGGTGAACAGCCCGACGGTCGAACGGAACTGCGCATTGGAACGGTTGAGAATCGGCAGCCCCACCACCCACTCCTGGCGCTGGGCGGTGCGCGTGAAATACACATACATCGCCGCCAGCAGCACATGAAATGCCGACGCCTGGTAACGGTTGGCCACCTGCTCCATGCGGTTGAGCAGGGCCGCCGGAAACGCTTGCACCAGGGTGTTGCTGGACGCCTTGGCGGCGTGCCGCGGGGTCAGCAGCGGTTCCGGCAGCACCGGGTACTTGGCCAGCCAATAGGCGCGGTCGCGGGCATAGCGGGCCGAGGCACGGTAGCGCTCGTCCGCGTCGATAAAGTCGATATAGGACGGCGCCAGCGGCTCCGGCTGTTGGCCTTGCGCCAGGGCGGTGTACAGCCGCGCGAGGGATTGCAGCATTTGGCCGAAGCCCCAGCCGTCGAGAATCAGATGGTGGGCCTGGGTGCCGAGGCGGTAGTGATCGGCATCCAGCTTGACCAGCAAGAAGCGGAACAGTGGCGCGCCCTGCAGCGCGTACGGCAAGGCCATTTGCGCCTGCATCAGGGCGTGGCAGGCGGCGTGCGGGTCGGAGGCTGCACTCACGTCATGCAGCGTCAGGTCCACGGCCACCGTGGCGGCGAAGGTCTGCCGAGGCAGGCCGTTGGCGTCGCTGTGCAATTGCGTGCGCAACGCATCGTGCTTGGCCACCAGCAGCTCGATGGCACGCTGCATCAGGTTCGGGTCGACGGCGCCGGCAAAGTCCACATAACCGCCGATGTTGTACAGCGGTGAGTCACCTGCACGCAGTTGGTCGAGCCAGATGTCCTGTTGGGCGGCGGTAAGGGGGAAGCTGGCCGGCAGGCGGGAGGAATGCTTCATAAGATCCTTCTCATGGGGGTCAGGCACTGGCCGCGCAGGGAGGCCCATTACGACGAATGGGCCGGATTGGAGCATGGGGCCCCGGGGCTGTCTGTCACCCTAAACCCGGACATCCAAACGCACGGAACGGGCTTGGCTGAGGGCTCATTGCTGAAACGATTAAAGAGATGTAGGAGATTGGCTATATCTGGCCGATGCCAGGTTGGGGGGAGGTTTTTTAAAAATAATTATTTTCCATATTTATCAAATAGTTAAATAACTCTAAAGGCATCTCCTGATTTTTCGTGGCCGGAATCATCGCTCAGAAACGTCGAATTAATGACGTTGTTTTTATGGCACGTTGTGTCCCTCGTTTCCGCTACATACGTAGAACGAATCCCCTGGCTAAATACAATTTCGAATACCGACTCTGGTGGGTGAGCAACGGATCGCACCCGCAGAGGCTCAGAGAATCTGTTGACGGTTTTCGACATCAAGGATGAGATGGCTATGAGTTTGATCAGCACTACCGCCAACACGCAAAGCCCGAATTTTTATGCAGAAATGGGCGAACTGATTGCCAACAGCGGTCACCCGGACTTCGCCGCGCACATGCTGCACCTGGTGGATAAATGGGTACCGATCCACCTGGTGGATCTCAGCGAATGGACCCTCGACGAGCTGCGCGACCGCGTGCTCGATATCAAGCTGCTGGGCAGCGCCGGCCAGAAGCAGGACCTGCCACCGCCCCTGGCCCTGAACTCCATGGACGATCACCCGCTGCTGCGGGAAATGCTCGGCATGCACGACCCGCTGCTGATCCAATTGAAGGCCAAGGCCAAGAGTGCATACCCTCGCGGCACCTCGCACCAGTGCAACCTGGTGTCGCGCCAGGGCAACCGGCGCTGTGTGATTTCGTTCTACCGGCCGCCAAACCACCGCGGGTTTTCCCTGCCCGAGCTGTCGTTTCTCAAATGCCTGTCGGACACCCTGCTGCCGCTGATGGAGTGCCACGCCCAAAGCCTGCGCCAGGCACCGCACCCCGAGACCGAAGCGGCCCATACCCTGCTGGAGCAATCCCAATTGCAGCGTGAGTTCTACAAGCGCCTGTCCCTGGGCGACATCACCCTGTCGGCACGCGAGCAAGAGGTGTGCCTCGGCCTGCTGACCGGCGGTACCGTGCCGCAGATGGCGGAAAAACTCAGTGTGAAGAACAGCTCCATCGAAACCTACCTCAAGCGCGCCGCCGCCAAGCTGGGCGTGAGTGGCCGGCATGGCCTGGCCAAATGGATGGTGGGGGCCTGATGCGCACATTGAGCACTTTGGCGATGGCATCGATGCTCAGCGGTTGCTCGCTGATCCCGGACTACCAGCGGCCGCAAGCGCCGGTGCCTGTGCAGTATCCGCAGCAGGGTGTGTATGCACAGGCGCAGGCCGGCAGCGCTGACTGGCAACAGCTGTTCCACGACCCGGCGCTGCAGCAGCTGATTCGCGATGCCTTGGTCAACAACCGCGACCTGCGGGTGGCGGCGCTGAACGTCGAGGCGTTCCAGGCGCAGTACCGTATCCAGCGTGCGGATCTTTTCCCCGCTGTGTCCGCCACCGGGGCCGGCCAGCGTCGGCGTTTGCCCGGCGATGTGAATGGCACGGGCAAGCCGGCCATCACCTCCAGCTACTCCGCGACCCTGGGTATCAGTGCCTACGAACTGGATTTTTTTGGCCGCGTGCGCAGCCTCAGCGAACAGGCCATGCTCACCTACCTGGGCACCGAGGAGGCCCGACGCAGCGCGCAACTGAGCCTGGTGGCGAACGTCGCGAATGCCTACCTGACCTGGCGAGCCGACCAGGAATTGCTGGCCCTCGCCCAGCAAACCCTGGTGGCCAACGACCATAGCCTGCGCCTCACCAGCCGCAGTAAAACCGCGGGCAAAGCCTCGGCTCTGGACGTGGTCCAAGCCCGTACCAGCGTCGAAAGCACCCGCGCCAGCGTGGCCCGCTACGAGCGCCAAGTGGCCCAGGACCTCAACAACCTGGCCCTGCTGGTGGGCGGCCCGGTGGACGAACAACTGCCCGCGCGCCCACTCGCGGCTGACTGGGTGGCGCGCGTACCGGCGGGCCTGCCCTCCGACCTGCTGCAACGCCGCCCGGATATCCTCCAGGCCGAATACCAACTGCGCGCCGCCAACGCCAATATCGGCGCCGCACGCGCGGCGTTTTTCCCTTCGGTGAGCCTCACCGCGAATGCCGGCAGCGCCAGCACCGAACTGTCGGGACTGTTCAAGGGAGGATCGGGCAGTTGGACGTTCCAACCGCAGATCAACCTGCCGATCTTCAACGCCGGCAGCCTGCGCGCAAGCCTCGACTATGCCAAGTTGCAAAAAGACATCAGCGTGGCGCAATACGAAAAATCCATCCAGACCGCTTTCCAGGAAGTCGCCGACGGCCTGGCGGCGCGGCAGACCTTTATCGACCAGTTGGACGCGCAGCGGGATTTCGTCGCGGCCAACCAGCAGTATTACAAACTGGCCGAACACCGCTACCGCAGCGGCGTCGACAGCAACCTCACCTTCCTGGATGCGCAACGTGCGTTGTTCAGCTCGCAGCAGGCATTGATCGTGGACCGCCTGGCGCAGTTGGTGGCGGAGGTGAATTTGTATACGGCGCTGGGGGGCGCGTGGGGGGATGGCATGCCTGCGCCCATGGCGAGCGCGCGGGGTGATGAAGCCGCCCCAATCGGACCACTGCGGCGTATCAGGTGAATGTACAGGGGGGGGTTTGGGGCTGCTGCGCAGCCCAGCGCGGGGCAAGCCCGCTCACTAAAAACATATTCGGTAACCAAGTGGTAGAGGGTCGCGGTGGAATACGCGCTAGCGTTAATACGCTTAGGGACTCTTTCAGGAACAACGGATTGCGCCCAAAGCCTCAAACCCATCGACTGCGTCACGGCCGTTCTTCGGAACGCGGACGAAGTTATCTCATCACCATCGTCGTCCACCACCGCCAGCGTTTATTCACCGACCTGTTCCTTGGCCGCCTGCTGGTTGCCGAATTCCGCCAAGTTCATGAACCGGGTTTGGTTGACTCTATGGCCTGGGTAATCATGCCTGACCACATTCATTGGCTGTTTGAGTTGAAACAACAGACGTTGGCCTACGTCATTCGGCGTATCAAGTCACGCAGTACGCTGACGACCAACAGGCGTCGCGCAAGCAAGGAGCGTGTCTGGCAGCCAGGCTATTACGACAGGGCTGTGCGTGTAGAGGATGATATACGTACGATGGCGCGCTATATCGTCGCCAATCCGCTGCGAGCCGGCTTGGTCAAACGGGTGGGGGATTATTCGTTATGGGATGCTGCCCGGCTCTGACTGTACTGCACAGGATCGTGTAGTGAGCGGGCTTGCCCCGCGCTGGGTGGCGAAGCCGCCCCAACCGGACCACTGCGGCGTGTCAGGTGAATTTACAGGGACGGGTTTTGGGGCGGCTTCGCCACCCAGCGCGGGGCAAGCCCGCTCACTACAAGATAGGCTATCATTGGGCCACCACTTGGACATGGAGGTCGTGATGCGCCTGATATCAGCTACTGGTTTTACACTTGCCTGCATTGGCCTCTGCGGCTGCAGCATCAAACAAACCGTCACCCCGGTTGCCTTCTCCGCCGCCCAGGCCCCTGAGATTTGCATGATCCCCGCCGAAGGCCTGCGCGCAGGATTTAATACGACTTACACCGCGCAACTGCGCAGCAAAGGGTTTCAGACCCGGGAGTTGCGACCCGGCAGTCCACCGGCCAGCTGTGCACTGTCGACCACGTACATCGGCCAATGGAGCTGGGACTTGGCGCTGTACATGAGCTATGCCGATATCCAGGTATTTGAAAACGGCCGGCAGGTGGGCAAGGCGTTGTACGACTCGACCTCGGGGGGTGCCCGGATGGGCAAGTTTATCGATGCACAGAGCAAGATCATCGAGATGACCAACCAGCTGTTCCCGAATGCCTCCTACGGTCCGAGCCAGGCTACCACTGCCCCATCGCCAGACTGAACGGCGAAAACGCCGCGAACTGCCACCGCAACGCCAGCGCCGCCGGGCGCCGCACCACGTGTTCCACGCTCACCGTCCACAAGCGCTGGGCGCCGGCGAACAGGGCCACTTGCGGGCCGTCCAGGATCAGCGCGGTGCGCCCGGCCACGTGCAGCACGTCCCCCGATTCAAAATCGATGAACAGCAACCCCGCCACCGGGTTCACCTGCAGGTTGCCCAGGGTGTTGAAGAACAGGTTGCCGGCGAAGTCGGGAATGGTCAGCAGGTTGCCTTCAACCCGCACAAAACCAGTGTTGCCGCCCCGATGAGAAACGTCCACCGAGCGCTGGCCGTCGACCTCGACGTAGCTGGCGACGAAGAAGGTGTCGACGTTGCGGATTGTCGTTTGAGCGGCGTCATCCAGGCTGTCGGAACGCTCGACGAGCGTGCCGGGTTTGCGGGCGACGGCGTCGACGGGCCGCAGCTGGATGTACTTGGGGCAGTTGCCGAAGCTCTGCACCACATCAATCGAAAAGCCCTCGTGATCGAGCGCGCCGATCCGTCCGTTCAGGCGGTTGCGGCGGCGAGTGTTGAGGTCGATGCCCAGCAGGCCGACGGATACGCCGTCTCGCAGTGCGCTGCGGGCCGGGTCACCGGCCGACGGCAGACTGTCGATCTGCAAGGTCTGTGGGTCCGGCGAGTGGGCAAAGCCTGGGGCGCCTTCAATCATGGTCGCCCAGGGAATGCCGCGTTCATCCACCACGCCCAACATCAGGTACGGCAACAAGGGGTAAAAATCCCGATGCTGCCCAGGCAGGTGATCGCGAATCACTTTGGGCCCGACCACGGCCATGCGGTCGGCCACGCCAACAGTCTCTTGCAGGTGACGCTCACCGGCATGCCAGGGCGTTTGTTCGATCGGGTTCATGGCGAGTACCTCATGTAGGATAGACCGATGTTGCGCCCTGCCAGCCGTGGCGGCAGTTCGTAGCCTAGCAAAACACGACGTAACTGCCAGATACGCTAGCTTCCTGTGGCGAGCGAGCTTGCTCGCGCTGGGCGGCGAAGCCGCCCCCAAAACCTGCCAACGCGAATTGTCTGAAAAAACGCGGAGACCTGATTGGGGCTGCTACGCAGCCCAGCGGGAGCAAGCTCCCTCGCCACAACCAGTGCCTTGACTACACAATGGCCACCCTGGGGGAGCTGTGGTGTGCTTCAGCGCTCCTCAAGCCTGTCCCGCAAGAATCGGTGGCTGCTGGAAAACAGTCGCCGGTAGGTGAGCAACACCGCACCCACCGTGCCCAGCGCCGATGAGGCGGCGATCAGAAACATGATCACGATCTGATACCGCACCGCATCCACCGGGCTCTCCCCGGCCAGCACTTGCCCGGTCATCATGCCTGGCAGGCTGACGATGCCCACTACGGTCATCTGGTTCAGCGTCGGAATCATCCCCGCGCGCACCGCCTGGCGGATGGCTTCCTGCGCCGCTTCCCAACGTGAGCCGCCGAGGGCCAGGATCATCTCGATGGTGTTGCGCCCCGAGGTCAGCTCCTGGGTCATGCGTTCGATGCCCAGGGAGACGCCGGTCAGCGTGTTGCCAAGGATCATGCCGAGGATAGGGATCGCGTATTGCGGCTCGTACCACGGGTGGATACGGATCACCGCAAACACCCCCACAGCGGTGACCAGCCACGAACTGCCCCATACCGACAGCACGCTGTCGGCGCGCTGCCCCCGGTAAGTGCGCCGCCCACGGCCTGCAGCCGAGAGGCCGGCGATCAGGGTCATCGCACACATCAACGGCAGCACCACGTACCAGTAGGCGAACTCGAACACCCAGCCCAGCAGATAACCGATGGCCAACAGTTGCACCACGGTGCGCACCGCCGCCCACAGCAACTGGCGGCCCAGACCCAGGCGTAGCAGCAGCGAGAGTGCGCCGTTGATGAGGATCAGCGACGCGGCGATGCCCATGTCCAGCGCGGTAAGGTTCTGATAATTCATGCCTGGATCGCTCCGCTCAATGCACCCGCGTCCATTTGCCAGTGGATGTCGCTCATGCGCCGGGCCTGGTCCAGGTCGTGGGAGACCCAGATACAGGCACGGGATCGATCAGCGGCAAACCAGGCATCGATCAGCGCTTCCACCTCGCGGGATGAGGTGGGGTCGAGGGCGGCGGTGGGCTCGTCCAGCAACAGCACTTCGGGGTTGAGTTGCAGGGTGCGGATCAACGAGACCACCTGGGACTCGCCGCCCGACAGGTCGGCGGCGCGCTTGGCCAAAAAATCCGGCGCCTTGCCGGCATGCCCGAGCAGTGTGGTGACGGCCGCCAGATCGAAGCGGCGCGTGCGCAAGGTCTTAAGGCTGAAGGGAAAGCACAGGTTGTCTTGCACCGAGCCCTCGAGCAGCGCCGGGCGTTGGGACAGGTAGCTGATATGGCTGCGGTAGTGGGGAATCTGCGCGTTGCCGATCGGCTGGTTGTTCCACAGGATCTGCCCGGACGTGGGCGCATCCAACAGCGCCAGCGCGCGCAGGAACACACTTTTGCCGGAGCCGGACGCACCCGTGATCGACACGCGGTCGCCAGCGTGCAGGGTGAAATCGGTGGGCTGGAGCAACGGCACCTGGCGGCGCTCGTCCAGGCGCGTGAGGGCGCGGGTTTCGATCAGTGCGCTCATGGACGCGGGTTCCTGTTAAATCCTGTTGGGCGTAATGGTGAGGCAGGCGCACGAAGTTTTCATGAAAAAATTCAAACTATCGCACCCCACGTCGTTCACACCTTCACGTGCAACGTTAAGTAGGAGGCGACATGCAATACCGACAACTGGGTCATTCCGGCCTGCTGGTGTCCGAAATCATCCTGGGCACCGTGCCTTTTGGCGGTCGCGCCGAATTTGAGCAGTGCGGCGCGGTGGACGTGCCCCAGGCCAAGCGCATGTTCGACATCGCGTTCGACGCGGGTGTGAACATGGTCGACACCGCCGACCTCTACTCCCACGGCCTGGCCGAAGAAGTGGTCGGCAACGCCTTGGGCGCCAAGCGCAACGATATCCTGCTGGCCACCAAGGGCCGCAGCCCCGTGGACAACAACCCGAACAATTCCGGCTCATCGCGCTACCACCTGATTCGCGCCTGCGAAGCCAGTTTGAAACGCCTGGGCACCGACCATATCGATCTCTACCAACTGCACAATTGGGACGGCATGACGCCCATCGAGGAAACCCTCGAAGCGCTGCGGCTGCTGGTGGGCTCGGGCAAGATCCGCTACTTCGGCACCAGTAATTTCACCGCCTGGCAAATGATGAAAACCCTGGGTAAGGCTGAGCTGCACGGCATGCTCAAACCCATCACCCAGCAGATCTACTACACCCCGGAATCCCGCGAGGCCGAATACGAATTACTGCCCCTGGCACTGGACCAATCAGTGGGCACGCTGGTGTGGGGACCGATGGGCGAAGGGCTGCTGACCGGCTCCACTCGACGCGGGCACCCCGCGCCGGCCAACACCCGCCAGGGCAGCGGCTGGCCGGAACCCTACGTGCATGACCAGGAGCGCGCGCTGGACATCATCGAAACCCTCGCCGCCGTCGGTGATGAACATGGCGTCTCGGTCGCGCGCACGTGCCTGGCGTGGCTCAAGGACCGGCCGGGGATCACCTCGCTGATCGTCGGCGCCCGCACCGAAGCACACTTGCACGATAACCTCGCCGCGACTGAACTGAAGCTGACCGAGGAACAGTCTTCGCGTATCGAAGCCGTGACGCGGCGCCAGCCGTTGTACCCGTACTGGCATCGCTTTACCGCCGGGATTGATCGTTTTGATCCCGCGGAACAGCCGTTTTTGGCCGAGCACCAGAAGACCCTGGATGCGCGCAAGGACAAATAAGCCCTGAACACCGCCACTCAACCTGTGGGAGGGGATTGCTCCCTCCCCACATGGGGTCCGAGTACAGCCACAACAAAGGAGCCTGCCCTTGATCGCCCAAATCATGATCGCCGCCCTCGGCGTTGTCGCCATCTGGTTCAGCCAGAGCAAACGCCTGAAGGTGCGCCGCTACGCCTGCCTGTTCGGCATGGCCGGCCAGCCTTTCTGGTTCTGGTCGTCGATCAATGCCGAGCAATGGGGCATCGTGTTGCTGAGCTGCTTCTACACCGTGGCGTGGGCCAAGGGCATCAAGACCCATTGGATTGATCGCCAGCCGGACGCGCAGCTATGAAGTGGGCACAGGGCGTGGGCAATGGTCAGCTGGGGTATGACACGTATCAGTAGACGCCAAACTGAACCAACAGCGTGCAGGCAAACGCCCGCACGCTCACCCCGCTTACGGTAACGGTTCGAACTTCAACGCACTCAAGCTCTGCACCTTGTCCTCGCGCACCATCTTGTACTCGGTGTTCGGGCCGATCCAGCGGTCCCAGATCGCGTCAATCTCCCCGGCCTTCTCCATCGCCATCAACGACTCATTCACCTTGGCCAGAAACGCCGGTTCGTCGCGACGCATGCCCGCACCAATCGGTTCCAGGGCCATCGGCTCTTTGGCCAACGCCAGTTCAACGCCGCCGGCCTTGGCCTGGTTGACCAGTTTGAGGGCGGTCATGGTGTTGGTGACCAGGCCCACTACCTTGTTCTGTTGCAGGGCCATGTAGGCCGAGCCGGTGTCCTGGAAGGTCACCGGGGTAGCGCCGGCGAGGCGGATCGATTGCTCGGACGTCGAGCCCTTGGTGGAGCTGATGCGCTTGTCCTTGAAGAAGCTCTTCGGCTGGTCGGCATTCGCCGCGCGCACCACCAGGGTTTCCTTGGCGATGTAGTACGGGTCGCTGAACTGGATTTGCTCGGCACGGGTCTTGGTGTACGCCAGGTTGGCGAAGATCACATCGACGCGGCCCATTTTCACTTCGGGAATGCGCGCTTCAACCGACAGCGGCTTGAGTTCCAGGGCCACGCCCATGGTCTTGGCCAGGGCCTTGCACAGGTCGACGTCCATGCCCACCAGCTCGCGGGTCTTTGGGTCTGGCGCGGAGAATGGCGGCACGTCAGCGTACACTCCGCAGCTCAGGGATTGCTTGGCCATGATGTCGCTCAATTGGTCGGCCTGCGCGATGGCAACCGCCAGTGGACCCAACGCCAGCGCAGTAAACAGATGCTTCATACCCATGGGAAATCTCCAGTAAGTTGGACCAGCAAAAATGGCAGGGGGAGCAAAGCCGCCGCAGCTCAATGGGCCCGCAGGTCGGCGATAAAACGTTGCGCTCGCGGGTGCGAAGGCTGGGCGAAGAAGGCCTCGGGGCTGCTCTTTTCCAGAATCTGCCCCGCGTCCATGAACCAGATGGTGTCAGCCACTTCGCGGGCGAAGTTCATCTCGTGGGTCACGCACATCATGGTCATGCCGTCCTTGGCCAGGCCCTTCATCACGTTCAGCACTTCACCGACCATTTCCGGGTCGAGGGCACTGGTGGGCTCGTCGAACAGCATCACCGGCGGCTCCATCGCCAAGGCCCGGGCAATCGCCACGCGTTGTTGTTGGCCGCCGGACAACTGCGCCGGGTAGGCACCGGCCTTGTGGGCCAGGCCCACGCGGTCGAGCAGTTCCATGGCCTTCTGCTTGGCCGCCGCGCCCTTGAGGTTGCGCAGCTTGTTCGGTGCCAGGGTGATGTTTTCCAGCACGGACAGGTGCGGGAACAGGTTGAAGCTCTGGAACACAAACCCCACGCGGCTGCGCAGCCGGTTGACCTGGGCGTCGGTGCCGTGCACGTCCTGGCCATCGAACAGGATCTGGCCGGCCTGGATGTCCTCCAGGCGGTTGACCGTGCGGATCAAGGTCGACTTGCCTGAGCCCGAGGGGCCGCACAGCACCACCACCTCGCCGGGTTGCACCTCGGCGGTGATGTCAGTGAGCGCCTGGTACTCGCCGTACCATTTATTGATTTTCGAAAACATGATCATTGGATGCATGAGCGCAGCCCTCTTCAATTATCGGTGGCCAGCAACGGATCGCCCGGCACGGTTTGCCCGCCGTCGCCCAGGCGCTTGCGCGCAATGCGCTGCTCCACCCAACCGGCCAGGCGGGTCAGGCCGAAACACAGCAGGTAGTAGATGATCGCCAGGATGAAAAACACCTGGAACGGCTTGGTCAGCAGTTGGTTGTTGACCTGGTTGGCGGCAAAGGTCACTTCCTGCACGTTGATCACGTAGCCCAGGGAGGTTTCCTTGATGATCGAGATGAACTGGCTGATCAGGCTCGGCAGCGCGTTGTACAACGCCTGGGGCAGGATCACCCACACGGTGGTACGCACGTAGCCCAGGCCCAGGGCGCGCGACGCTTCGTATTGCCCGGCCGGCAATGCCTGGATGCCGCCGCGAATGATTTCGCACAGGTAGGCGCTCTGGTAGATCACCAGGGTGCAAAGCATGGTCATGAAGCCGGTGATGTTATGGCCGATCAGCAACGGCACCAGGAAGTAAGTCCAGAAGATCACCATCAGCAACGGAATACCGCGCAGCACGTAGACCCACACCGTGGCAAGCAGGTACAGGCCCTTCCACGGCGATACCCGCGCCAGGGCCAGGAGCAGGCCGAACGGGAACGCCAGCAGCAACGCCAACGCCGCCAGGATCAGGGTGCTCGCCAGCCCCCCCAGCGGGCCGTGGGGGTATTGGCCGATAAGGAACAGCGTCCAGTTCTGTTGCACGATCGAAAACATATCGAACATCGTCGTCTACCTCGCCAGGGCTTTGCTGAAGTGCCGGGCGAGCAACGCCCCGGCGCCCATCAGCAGCAGTGAAAACACCAGGTAGAACACCGTGGCGACCAGGTACGACTCGAAGGTGCGGAACGTGTAGTTCTCCACTTCGCGGCTGGCGTAGGTCAGTTCCACCACCCCGATGGCCATCGCCAGGCTGGTGTTCTTGAACAGCAGCACCGTGTGGTTGATCAGCGAAGGCAGGCAGTTGCGCACACCTTGCGGCAGAATCACGTAGCGCATCGAACGTACGTAACCCAGGCCCAGGGCCCTGGACGCTTCGGTCTGCCCGGCGGGAATGGCGCGCAGGCCACTGCGGATGTCTTCACAGAAATACGCGGCCTGGCACAGGCCCAGGGCGATCACCGAGAACAGGTATTCGGTGTTGTGGTTGGCAAGCCACAGTTGCGCGGATTCGCTGAGCAGCGTCGGCACGCCGAAGTACCACAGCATCAGTTGCACCAGGGTCGGCACATTACGGTGGTACGACACGTACCCCGCCACCAGGCGGTCAGCCAGCTTATTACCGGTCAGGCGTACGGTGACCAGTGTCAACGCCAGCACCATTGCCAGCAGCCAGGCGAACAACGCCAGCTGCAAGGTCATTTCGATGCCCTTGACGATCAGCTCGGCATATTCGCCTTGCAGAATCGCGGCCAAATCGAAGTCTTGCTTCATGGTCAATCCCTATCGGCATTGGGCTAGGGCAGGAATCAAATCACCCGGCATGGCCGTGGCGGGGGTGCAGCGATGACGGATCGGTCCGTTCTTTTGAAAGTAGCGGGTGTTCAGCCCTGATAGTCCTGGGGCCGTGCGGTGGAGAGCCCGCCCGGCACTTGCAGGGTCGGGGTGATTTCCATATGCCCGATGTTCACTGCAATCGGCGCAGCAATCGCAAAGGCGATCGCGTTGGCGATGTCTTGCGCCTGGGGCAATTCAAAGCCCTCGACAAAGCGTTTGTAGGTCTCTTCGGAGTCGCCGTGCACATGCGCAAAGATGTCGGTAGCGACCCGGCCCGGGCAGATCTCGGTGACGCGCACGCGCTTGCCGAACGCGTCGATACGCAATTGGCGCGAGAGCATGCTCACCGCCGCCTTGGTCGCGTGATACGTCGAGTTGCCGCCAAAGTTGTAGGCCGCCGCAATCGAACTGATGTTGATGATGTGCCCGCAATCGCGCTCGACCATCCCCGGCAATGCCAGGCGTGCCAGGTGCAGCACGGCGCGCAGGTTGACGTCGATCAGCAGGTCGATGCCCGCGGCGTCGGCCTTGAGCAAGGAGCCAGGTTTGTCGACGCCAGCGTTGTTCACCAGGATGTCGAAGCGGTGTTCGGCGAACAGCGTGGTCAGCCCGGCGAGGTCGGTCACGTCGATGGCGTGGGCGATGCAGCCGGTCCTGGCCGCCAGTTCCTGCAACTTGTCGGCGCTGCGAGCCAGGGCATGCACCTGCACGCCTTCCTGGCATAGGCGCTCGACAACGGCAGCGCCGATACCTGAGGAAGCCCCGGTGACCAGCGCGGTTTGGTAGTCGGAAAATGGCATGGGGGTGGTCCTTGTGCGACGGGTTATGGTTCGACTCTATCCAGCGTTCGGACGCTGGACCAAGACGCAATGGTTGTGTGGCAATAAGGCCTGCTTATGACGCCGCCAACAGCTGGGAAATCGGTGTAATGCACCCGCCCATCCGCTCGATTTCCTCGCGCAGGGTGCGTGCCAGTTCGACCGCGCCGGGGGTGTCGCCGTGCAGCAGGATTGAATGGGCCGGCACCCGCAGCACCTTGCCGCTGAGGGCTGTCACCGTGCCCTCCTCCAGCAACTGGCGCACCCGACGCAGCACGGCCGTCGGTTCCTTGATCACTGAGCCCTCGACCTTGCGCGGCACCAGCAGGCAGTCATCGTCATAGGCGCGGTCGGCGAGAAAGGTGGTCGCGACGCGCAGACCGCACTTCTCGGCCGCGCCCTCGATGGCTCGGCTGCTGGAAGAGCTGATGATCAGCGTCGGGTCAAAGGCCGCCACCGCCCGCACCAGCGGCTCGGCCAGCGCGGTATCGGCCGCGACCATGTTGCCCAGGGCGCCATGGAAGCTCATGTGGGTCATGCGATGGCCGTTCACTGCGGCCATCCCGGCGAGCGCGCCGAGCTGGTAGATCACGTACGTGGCGAGCTCCTTGACCTCGATGTTCATCTGCCGACGGCCAAAGCCCATCAAGTCCGGGAAGCCCACGTGGGCGCCCAGGTCGATGCCACCGGCTTTGGCCAGGTGCACCGTGTTGTGCATGATCAGCGGGTCGCCGGCGTGGAAACCGCAGGCGACGTTGGCCGATGAAATCAGGCGCATCAATGCGTCGTCCTCGCCCATGCGCCACGGGCCGAAGCCCTCGCCCAGGTCGGCGTTCAAATCGATCTTCATACTGGGTTCTCCATACCGAGGAACGCTTCGCCATAACCGACGTGGGTGCCGCAGGGCACACGTACATCGACCACGCGTGCGGCCTGGGGGCTGCGCAATGGCAACAGCAACTCCCCGACTTGCAGCAGTGCGACCAACTGGCCGGCGCTGAGCTGATCGCCCACCGCGACAAACGGCTCGCTGAGTTCGGGATGGGTCAGCAGCAAGCGGCCCAGGCCCGTGGTGCGCAGCACGTTGTCCTCAACCGTGACGGCCGCAGGCGCAGCCACAGTGACGGCCGGGACACCGCGCTTGAGCGTCAAGTGCACACCGGGGCGGCTCATCTCGGCGCCGGCCAAGTGGTGTTCCTTGAGCCACAGCGCCAGTTGGCGAATGTCCGAAAGGGTCATGCGTTTACTCCTTCACGGTGCAGTGCCACCAGGCGGCTGACTTCGCGCAGGTAACGGCGGTTGGTGTCCAGGGCTTCGACGGCTTCCAGATAGCTGCACTCGATAAAGCGCACCTTGCTGCCAATGGGCGCCTGGCCCAGGCGCCACAGGTCGGCCTCGATCACACTGCCGAACTTGGGGTAGCCGCCACTCGGCTGGGCATCGCGCATCTGGATAATCGGTTGGCCACCGTGGGGCACCTGGATCACGCCCGGCACGATGCCATGGGAACGAATTTCCATCGGTGCGACAGGCAGCAGCGGCTCGCCTTCCAGCCGGTAGCCGTAGCGATTGCTCTGGGTCGTGACCTTCCACTCACCTGCCCAGAACGCGGCGCGAGACGCAGGCTGAAAACGCTCGTACTCGGCAGCAGGCAACACGCGCATCGCGGGCACCCCATCGACCTGCAGCGGCAAGGCCAGGCTCGGTGCCAACACGCCAAAATCCAGCGCCAACGGGCTGATCCCTGGGCGCATCGCTCCCAGCCGATCACCTTGTTGCAGCGCACGGCCGTCCAGGCCGCCAAACTCACCGCGCAACTGGGTACTGCGTGAACCGAGCACGGCCGGCACATCCACACCGCCTGCCAGGCATAAGTAAGCGCGGCTGCCGGAGGTGGGGTAGCCCAGGCTCAGCACCTGGCCTTCGCGGCCTTGGTACACCCAGTTCGGTGGCAGCGGCTGGCCGTCCAACGTGGTGTCGCAAGCGGCGCCGGTCACGGCGAACGCGCAGTCCTGCAGCAGGCGTACTTCAAACGGAAACAGTGGTATTTCAATCGCGGCAGCGTCTTCGGGGTTGCCCAGCAACAGGTTGCCCAAGGCCAGGGCCAGGTGGTCCATGGCGCCCGACGTGCCCACGCCGTAACCCAGGCTGCCGAAGCGGCCGAAGTCCTGCACGGTGGCCAGGGCGGTGGCCGATAGAATCTCGATCATCGAATGATCCTCTCGATGCGCAAGCGCAGGAAATCCCCCGGCCGCAAGATGGCCGGCGGGGTTTGGGCCGGGTCGAAAAACGCCATCTCGGTGCGGCCGATGGTGTTCCAGCCGCTGGGGCCGGCCGAGGCGGACACCCCGGTCTGCACACCCCCGATGGACACCGAGCCCGCGCCGATATTCAGCACTGGCACCTGCCGCCGTGGCGTGGCCAGGCGTGGGTCCATGCCGCCGAGGTAGCAGTAACCGGGGTGGCTGCCCAGGGCATATACCGGGTACAGCGGTTCGCAATGCAGGTTGGCGATGGTCTCGATATCCAGCCCGGTGTGGGCGATCACGTCCGCCATGTGCGGGCCGAACTCGCCGCCATACACCACCGGCAACTCGACGATGCGCCCTTCCAGGGGCAACGGCTGGCTCTGTTCCCAGGCCTCCAGCAGGCGTTGGTACAACCCGCTGAGTTCACGCGGCGGCGTGAGGAAGGTGAGCATCAAGTTGTTCATGCCGGGCACGGCTTCGTGGATCTCGGGCCATCCGCCGGCTTGCAGGGCCAGGCGCCAGATACGCTGCTGCGGCGCCAGGTCGAGTTCGCCCGGGGCCTCGAACAGCAACGCGCTGGAGCCCAGCAGGCTGATGACAGGGACAGTGCTCATGTGGAACTCCTTTGCTGCAACCAGCGCTCCAAGTGATGAATGTCGACGCCGCCAGCGCAGAACGCCGGGTCGTCGAGAATGTCGCGGTGCAGCGCGATGTTGGTGCTGATGCCCTCCACGCGCATCTCGCTCAGGGCCAGGCGCATGCGCGCCATGGCTTCTTCACGCGTGGCACCATGGGTAATGACCTTGGCCACCATCGAGTCGTAATACGGCGGCACGCGATAGCCGGTGGTGACATGTGAGTCGACCCGCACGCCAAAGCCGCCGGGCACTTCCCAGCGCTGGATCAGGCCAGGCGTGGGCATAAAGGTGATCGGGTCTTCGGCGTTGATGCGGCACTCCAGGGAGTGGCCGTTCAGTTGTACGTCTTCCTGGCGCACGCTCAACACTTCTCCGCGCGCCATGCGCAGTTGCTGCTGCACGATATCGATGCCGGTGGTCATCTCGGTGACCGGGTGCTCCACCTGCAGACGCGTATTCATTTCGATAAAAAAGAACTCGCCGTCCTCGTACAGAAACTCGAAGGTGCCCACGCCTCGATAGCCGATCCGGCGGCAAGCCTCGGCGCAGCGTTCGCCAACCTTGGCGATCAACGCCGGATCAATGCCCGGTGCCGGCGCTTCTTCCAACACCTTCTGGTGGCGACGTTGCAGCGAACAGTCGCGGCAACCCAGCCAGATCGCGTGGCCATGGGCATCACACAGCACCTGGATTTCCACGTGCCGGGGGTGGCCGAGGAATTTCTCGATATAGAGTTCAGGGTTGCCGAAGGCCAGTCGCGCTTCTTCACGGGTGAGGCCGATGGCGGCCAGCAAGTCGGCCTCGGCCTGCACCACGCGCATGCCGCGACCACCGCCACCGCCGGCCGCCTTGACGATCACCGGGTAGCCGATTTCAGCGGCAATCGCGAGGATGCTGGCGTCGTCGGTCGGCATTGTCGAGTCCGGCCCCGGCACGCAGGGCACACCGGCTTCGCGCATCGCCCGTTTGGCCGCCACCTTGTCACCCATGGTGCGAATGCACGCGGCGCTCGGGCCGATAAAGGTCAGGCCCGCCGCTTCGATACGCTCGGCAAACCCGGCGTTTTCCGACAGGAACCCATAACCGGGGTGGATCGCCTGGGCGCCGCTGACCTTGGCGGCAAACAGCAACGCCGTCTGGTTCAGATAGCTCAGGCCGGGCGCGGCTGGGCCGATGCACAGCGATTGATCGGCGTTTTGCACATACTGCGCCTGGCGGTCCGCTTCGGAGTGCACCGCCACGGTCTTGATGTCCAGGCCATGACAGGCACGCTGAATGCGCAGGGCGATTTCGCCACGGTTGGCGATCAGCACTTTGTCGAACATTGAATTCACCTGAATTACGAATACGCGTGAGGGTCAACCCAGGCGGAACAAGGCCTGGCCGGCTTCGACTTCAACCCCGCCCTGGGCCAGGATCTCGAGGACTTTGCCGGCAGCCTTGGCCTTCACCGGATGGAACATCTTCATTGCCTCAATCACCGCCACGGTCTGGCCGGCTTCGATGACTTGCCCTAGCGCTACAAACGGCGCTTCACCGACGGCGGGCGTCAGGTGCAGCACGCCGTAGAGGCTGGCCTTGATGTCCACGGCCGCCGTTGGCTGTGTCGGTGTCGCTGCCGGCGCTGCAACCGCCGTCGGCACGACGCTGACGGCCACCTCACCGGGCTGTTTGAACAGCCGCAACGTGCTGTCGCCTTCGGTGAGGCTCAGCTCCAGCAAATCGGACTCGGCCAGCAATTCCATCAACCCCTTGATACGTGCTGAATCCATGTATGGCCCCTGCCTGTCGAGCGTGTCTTGAGTGGATGGGCCCAATCTACCGAGCCCCTCGAAAAGCGGCCAAGACGCTTTGGCTTTGGGGTGATAAGCCGACCTTATGACCCTTCAAATCAGGCTGCCACGCATCTGCGCCACCAGTTCCAGCAAGATCGCCTTGACCGCCTGGGCCGGCACCGACAACGGCAAATGCCCCGACAGGCACAGCGCCAGCGGCGCCTCCACCTGGGGCTCGACGATGCGACACATATGCACCGACGTCGCGGCCACCATCACCCGCGCCGACGACTCCGGCAGGATGGTCGAACCGAAATGATCGGCCACGGCGGCGGTGAGGGTGGTAGACGACTCGATCTCGGCCACCACCCGAGCACTGAGGCCGATACGCAGAAAGGCTTCATCCACCAGCCGGCGCATGACGTTGTAGGGACGCGGCAGCAGCATGTCCATGTCCGCCAGTTCGGCCAGCGGGATGTCTTCACGGGTAGCAATGGCCGGGTCGGCACTCACCAGGTACAGCGGCTCGCGCAACAGCGAGACAAAACTCAAGCCATGCACCTCGCGACCACCGTAGAGCACCGCCATGTCCATGCGGCCGTTCATGATCAGCTCACTCAAGGTGGTGCCGAAGTTCTCATTGAGATACAGCAGGATGCCGGGATGCCGCTCGCGCACCGTGCGCAGCAACGGCAACGACAGCGCCGAAGCGGCAGTTCCCGGCGCAAGCCCCACCGACACCTGCCCGGACAACGCCTGGCCGGTGGCGTTGATATCGCTCTGCGCCTGTTCGCACTGGCGCAGAATGATCTGCGCATGGCCATAGAGCACCTTGCCCGCCTCCGTCGGCGTGACGCCACGCTTGGTGCGAATCAACAACTGTTGCTGCAACTCCGCTTCCAGCGTCGCCAACTGCTGACTCAACGCCGGTTGCGCCACGTGCAGCACATCGGCAGCCTGGGTCATGCTGCCGATGTCGACCAGTTTCACGAAATACTTCAATCGACGCAGGTTCAAAATGGCGATGCCCTTGTGCTGGAGGTGGACGTTTTTTGCTTGTTTCTGCTCTGCTTTTGATCTTGATCTCAAGCGCCCCGTCAACCACGCTGGCCGAACGCAGGCTTGAATCCGTGGGTAACCCGGCAGGACGCCGGGTTAGCCGCCCCGCGCCATGGATGGCGCGGGGCGGCGGCCCACGGATTCAAGCCGGAGTGAGGGCATGCCGAGCCTAGGCGAGGCACCGAGTGGTGGGGCAAAGCGTTTTTGGTTACTTTTGGCGCTCTTCCAAAAGTGACCCGCTGTAAGAGCGGAACCCTAAGCCGCCGTTACCGCAGCAACGGATATGCACACCGCCCGACCGCCCCACAGCCCCGCCTTCGCAGACAAGCCAGCTCACACAGAGACCTGCGATGTTTTGCAAAACCCAGGCCACTCCCCACAACCAGCCATAAGCCTTCGCTATGGCTCCCCCAAAATCCCCCTCCCAGGCACCCACGCGGCGCACCCAGGGCTGGACGCACCCATTCAGTGCGCGCCCAGCCATAAGCACTTCCTATCAAACCAGAACAAACTCATCTTATGACCCGCTCCCCCACCCCTCGTACTGTGGCCCCTGTCAACGCCATCAACGAGGAACGCCCGTGACTGCCTCCCGCATCGCCGCCCGTGTGCAACGCATCAAACCATCGCCCAGCAGCGCCGCGTCCGACCGCGCCAACGAGCTGCGACGCCAAGGCCAGTCCATCATCAACCTGGTGGTAGGCGAACCGGACTTCGATACGCCCCCCCACATTCGCCAGGCCGCCAGCGCCGCCATCGAGCGCGGTGAAACCCGCTACACCCAGAACGCCGGCACCCCGGAACTGCGCCAGGCCATCGTCGACAAGCTGGCCCGCGAAAACGCCCTGACCTACACCCCCCAGCAAATACTGGTGACCAGCGGCGCCAAGAGCGCGATCTTCAATGCCTTCGCCGCCACCCTCGGCACGGGCGATGAGGTGTTGATCCCAGCACCGTACTGGGTGTCGTACCCGGACATGGTGCTGGCATGCGAAGGCGAGCCCGTCACCCTCGCCTGCCCCGAACACAACGGTTTCAAACTGACCCCGGAACAACTGCGCGCCGCCATCACCCCCCGCACCCGCTGGCTGCTGCTCAATTCGCCGAGCAACCCCACCGGCGCCAGCTACAGCCGCAGCGAATTGCGTGCCCTGGCCGATGTGCTGCTGGACTGTCCCCATGTGTTGCTGATGACCGATGACATCTACGAGCACATCCGTTTCGACGGCCTGGACAACCCGCACATCCTGGCCATCGAACCGGCCTTGAGCGAACGCAGCCTGGTGGTCAACGGTGTGTCCAAGACCTACGCCATGACCGGCTGGCGCATCGGTTACGCCGCTGGCCCCGCCGACCTGATCGGCGCCATGGCCACCCTGCAATCGCAGTCCACCAGCAATGCCTGCTCAATCAGCCAGGCGGCGGCGGTAGAAGCGCTCAACGGTGACCAGTCCTTCGTCAAGCAAAGCGTGCAGGTCTACCAGCAACGCCGCGACCGCTGCCTGGAGTTGCTCAATGCGATTCCCGGCCTGAGCTGCCGCAAGCCGGATGGCGCGTTCTACCTGTATGTGAACTGCGGTGGCCTGCTGGGTAAAACCACGCCCGAGGGCAAGGTCCTGGACAGCGATGGCGAGGTGGTGATGTACCTGCTGGAAAGCCAGGGCGTGGCGGTGGTGGCGGGCACGGCGTATGGGCTGGCGCCGTTTTTCCGCATGTCGATCGCGACTGCGATCACCACCCTCGACCAGGGCTGCGCGCGTATTGCTGCCGCCGTCGCCGCGTTGCGCTGAGGAGCGACGATGACCGTGGCAGCCCACCCTCCCCTGAGTTTCCAGCAAGCCTTGCTGGCCATGCTCGGCATCTCCCTGGTGCTGATGCTTTCGGCACTGGACCAGACCGTGATCGGCAATGCCTTGCCGAGCATCGTCGCCGAGCTTGATGGTTTTGAACTCTATGCGTGGGTGGCCACCGGTTATCTGTTGGCGTCCATCGTCACTATCCCGATTTTTGGTCGGTTGGGTGATTACTACGGGCGCAAGCCGTTCGTGCTCGCCGCCACGCTGATTTTCACCCTGGCGTCCCTGGCCTGCGCCGTGGCCAACGACATGCTGGTGTTGGTGATTGGCCGCGCCCTGCAAGGGGTAGGCGGCGGCATGCTGATCGGCACCGCGTTCGCCTGTATCCCCGAATTGTTTCCCGATACCCGCCAACGTCTGCGCTGGCAGATGCTGCTGAGTGCGCTGTTCAGCGTGGTCAATGCCATCGGTCCGGGCCTGGGTGGTTACCTGACCGGAGCCTTCGGCTGGCGTTCAGTGTTTTACCTCAACCTGCCGCTGGGCTGCCTGGCGCTGCTGATCGCCTGGCGCTTTCTGCCCTGGTACCGCCCGCAACAGCGCAGCGGTATTCGCCTGGACTGGCCCGGCGCGCTGTTGATCGCCCTGGCCCTGGGCAGCCTGCAATTGTTTGTGGAATGGCTGGGGCATTCGAGCCTGGCGCTGAGCACCGCGTTGGGCCTGGGCTGCATCGCCGCGATCATCGCGTTGTGGCACTGGGAACGGCGCTGCCCCCATGCCCTGTTGCCTGCGGCACTGTTCAGCGTGCCGAGCCTGCGTGTGCTGTTCATCCTGTCGGTGGCCGCCGGTGCAATCATGTTTTCGCTGTTGTTCTACTTGCCGCTGTTGCTGCAAGGCGCCTATGGCTACTCGCCCCAGGACGCCGGCCTGTTGATCACACCGTTGGCGTTGAGCATCACCCTGGGGGCCATCGTCAACAGCCGGATCGTCACCCGCTTGCGCAACCCCAACCGCTTGCCGCTGGCGGGGTTTGTCGCGCTGTTGCTGGCGTGCCTGGGGCTGGCAGTGGTCGGGCGCGGGGCCTCGTTCA
Source organism: Pseudomonas sp. A39 (assembly GCF_058145955.1). Lineage (NCBI taxonomy): Bacteria > Pseudomonadati > Pseudomonadota > Gammaproteobacteria > Pseudomonadales > Pseudomonadaceae > Pseudomonas > Pseudomonas sp. A39. The sequence continues at coordinate 9,976 of NZ_JBYVMD010000039.1, read as the reverse complement.
ACCTGTTGCTCGGCTTGATCCTGCTGGCCGGCGTGGGGCTGGGCTTTATCCTGCTCAACCTCACGGTATTCACCCAGACGTTGGCCGAACGGCAGTTCCTGGGGATTGCCACCGCACTCACCCAGTCCCTGCGGTTGGTCGGCGGGCTGCTGGGCACGGCGGGCATGGGGGTGCTGGTCAACCTGCTGTACAGCGCCAACGTGCAGCGCGTGTTTCTCGCGGCGGACCACGCCGAGGGGATTGCCTTGTATGCCGACCCGCAAGCGCTGTTGCACTCATCCCTTGACGCCTCGCCCTGGCTGAACCTGGCCCGCGATGCGCTGGCCCAGTCGGTGGGCGTCGGCCTGTTGCTGTGCGCCGGGATCGGCGTACTCGCCCTGTTCATCCTGTACCGCTTGCCGCCGGTGCGACTGCATGTCGGGCCCGCCACCGTTGCTCCTGAAAAACCTGCTCCTGAAAACAAATAGAAAATTTCACTGCCGCTTTTGACTGCCCTCAAAAAAACCAAACACTTATGGGGATGACACCGATGGAGCTTTTCAATCGCGCACCTAAAGTAATCGCCGGCCTTTGCGGTCTGATGATCGCTCAGCAGGGCTACGCCGCCGGCCTGGTGGAAGACAGCAAACTCAACGTGCTGGCCCGCAACTTCTTCAGTAACGCCGATAACCGCAGCGGCGCGGCCGACCCCAACTACACCCAGGAATGGGGCCAGGGCTTTATCGCCAACTTTGAGTCGGGCTACACCCAGGGCACGGTGGGCTTCGGCGTCGACGCCATCGGCATGTTCGGTGTGCGCCTGGACTCCGGCAAGGGTCGCCACTACAACCCACAAAGCACCGCGTTTAACGGCAACGTATTCCCCACCGACAGCGATGGCCGCGCAGTGGATGAGTTCGGCAGCCTGGGCCTGACCGCCAAGGCGCGTTTTGCCAAGACCGAGCTCAAATACGGCACCCTGGTGCCGATGCTGCCGGTGGTGATGTCCACCGACCGCATGCTGCAACAGACTTTCAATGGCGGGCAGGTGCAGTCCAAGGACCTGGACCACTTCACCTTCACCCTCGGCCAACTGGAACACGTGAAGGGCCGTGGTTCGAGCGACCAGATGGGCATGTCGATCCCCGGCGCCAACAACGCGCGCACCGGTGAGTTCGTCAACAAGTTCTACTACGGCGGCGTCGACTACAAACCCACCAAAGACCTGACCTTGCAGTACTACTACGGCAACCTGCAGGACTTCTACAAACAGAACTTCCTGGGCCTCAAGTACGACTGGCAGATCGGCCCGGGTACCCTGCGCACTGACCTGCGCCACTTCGACAACCGCTCCGATGGCGCCAACGGCAACGACCCGGCGTTCTACACCTTCGGCTACTACGGCGACGGCGTGACCAAAGGCAAGGTCGACAGCCGCCTGAGCAGTGCTCAGTTCACTTACCTGGTCAACGGCCACACGATTGCCGCCGGCCTGCAACAAGTCAGCGGCGACAGCGATGCGGTGTGGTTGAACCAGGGTGATGGCTCCACTGCGTATTTCATGACCGAATCGATGATCGGCAAATTCCAGCGCGCCGGGGAAACCACCTGGCAGGTGCGTTACGGCTATGACTTCGCCACGGTCGGCGTACCGGGCCTGAGCTTTATGGGCATGTACGAAAGCGGCTCGAACATCCGTACCCCCACTGGTGATAAAAGCGAGTGGGAACGCAACCTGACGGTGAGCTACGTGATCCAGCAAGGGCCGCTGAAGAACCTGAGCATCGCCTTGCGCCATGCCTCATTGCGCACCGAAGTGACGACTCAGCGTGACAGCGATGAGCACCGGGTAATCGTCAGCTATCCGTTGAGTATTTTGTAAGGCGAAGCAAGGTGGTGTGCTTACGCAGAGCACATCACTCGCCTCCCATGCAGGTCGAATGTGGGCGCAGGCTGGAAACATCTCACAGCGTGGTGAATCAACGCCGGATTAGGCTAAGGTGCCGCTCATGCGTCCTTCCCTACGAGACCTCACCATGCGTAACCTGCTCTTCGCCAGCCTGTGCCTGCTGGCCGGCTGTCAACACACCCCGCCGGCCAACGACCAACTCGACGCCGTGCTCTGGACCCAGACCTCCATCGAGCACGAGCTGATCTACCGCCAACTGTTCGCCAACGCGACCCGCCAACTGGACGTGGCCCTGGCCGATCCCACCTGGGACGCCCTGCCCTTTCCCCCGCGCAACCTGAACGGGCTACCGCCGGCGCTGGTGGTGGATATCGACGAAACCCTGCTGGACAACGTGCCGCTCAACGCCCGCGACGTGGTCAATAACCAAGTGTATTCCTATGACCGCTGGAACACCTGGGTCGATCAGGCCAAGGCCCAGGCGCTTCCCGGTTCCGTGGCGTTCCTGCAAGCGGCGCAGCAAAAAGGCATCAAGGTTTACTACCTGACCAATCGTGAACACAGCCAGGTCGCGGCCACCGTGAAAAACCTGCGGCTGCGCGGTTTCCCGATTGAGAGCAATGAACAAATACTCGCCGCCAGCACGCCCACCGGTCACTGTGAAAGCGCCGGCTATGGCAAGAACTGCCGCCGCCAGTGGGTCGCCAACCATGCCCGTGTGTTGTTGATGGCCGGCGACTCCCTCGGCGACTTCGTACAGGCCGAGCACAACAGCCTCGCGGCACAACGCAAGGCCGTCGAGCCCTACGTGAACTGGTTGGGGCAACGCTGGTTCCTGCTGCCCAACCCGACCTATGGCAACTGGTACAGCGCGCCCTATGGGGATGATGAGAAGTTGCCGTTCGAGCAAAAGCGCCAACTCAAGCAGCGCGCACTGGACCTGCAGTAAATCGCAAAACATATAACTGAAAGCGCACTCGTCAGCACTTTAAATCATTAAACAGAAAGCATTTATCGCGTTTAAATATAAAAAACTCGCTTGGATGCTTTTTATGAACTTACGCACTGCTGCCGCCTTCAGCCTCACTTTCCTTCTGGCCAGCCCGGCCGTGTTCGCCGGGCAAACCCTGGACCGCATCACCCAATCCAAGCAGTTGGTCGGTGTGCTGATGGAGAACTACCCGCCTTTCTCTTTCCTCAACGAGCAAAACCAGCTGGATGGTTTTGACGTGGACGTGACCAAGGCCGTGGCCGACAAACTCGGCGTGAAATTGAAACTGGAAACCCCCTCCTGGGAAGTCATCGCCGCCGGGCGCTGGAATGGCCGCTATGACGTGTGCATCTGCTCCATGACCCCCAGCGCCGCCCGTGGCCAAGTCTTCAACTTCCCGTTCGAGTACTACGCCTCGCCCGCCGTGGTGGTGGTGAATGCCGACGACAACGCGATCACATCGGCGGCCGACCTCAGCGGTAAAAAAGTCGGCGTGGTCAGCGCCTCCACCTACGAAGCCTACCTGGCCAAGGACTTGGTGATCGAAGGCGCGAGCAAGCCCATCGACTACCCGTTCAAGGCCGTACAGGCCGTGCCCTATGACAACGAAACCATCGCCTTCCAGGACCTCGCCCTGGGCACCGGCAAGCGCCTGGATGCGATGGTCACCAACCTGGTCACCGCCAAGGAACGCATCGACCACGACCCACGCTTCAAGATCACCGGCGATGCGCTGTACGCCGAGCCCAACGTGGTGGCCACCGAAAAAGGCGACCCGGCATGGGACGCCAAGCTGGCCCAAGTCCTGGCCGAGCTTAAAAGCGACGGCACGCTGGCGAAGATCTCGCAGAAATGGATCGGCTCAGACATCACCCAATGAGTGTTTTCCCAACCCCACCCGCCGTGGTGAAGCCGCCGCCGGTGAAACGCACGCTGTTGTCGTTCCGAGTACGCCTGTGGCTGACCTGGGGCGTGATGCTGTGCCTGTTCGCCGGGATGTTCCTGAGCTTCGACCTGAAGTTCGCCATCGTCGCCGACAAATGGCAGAACCTGGTGGGGCTGCACCTGTCGCCCCAGGGGTTTCTGCAAGGCGCGGCGCTGACGCTGTTTTTATGCTTCTGCTCGATCTGGCTGTCGCTGGCGCTGGGCTTCGCCACCGCCCTGGCGCGGTTGTCGAACAGCGCGGTGGCGTTCGGCATCGCCAGCTTCTACGCCTCGTTCTTTCGCGGCACGCCGCTGCTGATCCAGATCCTGCTGATTTACCTCGGCCTGCCCCAGTTGGGGGTGGTACCAGGCGCGATCAGCGCCGGGATCATCGCGCTGTCGTTGAACTACGGGGCGTACCTGAGCGAGATCTTTCGCGCTGGCATCCTCGGCGTGTCCCAAGGCCAACGTAACGCCGCATCCGCACTGGGCATGGGCCGGGCGGTGACGTTCTGGCAGATCGTACTGCCCCAGGCCATGCGCACCATTATTCCGCCGACCACCAGCCAGTTCATCTCGATGCTCAAGGACTCCTCGCTGGTCTCGGTGATGGGCGTGTGGGAGGTGATGTTCCTGGCGCAATCCTATGGCCGCTCGTCGTACCGCTACATCGAAATGCTCACCACCGCCGCCGTGATTTACTGGCTGCTGTCCATCGGCCTGGAACTGATCCAGGCCCGGCTGGAGCGGCACTACGGCAAGGCCTATCTCCACGGGCGATAGTCAGTCGCCCCATCTTTTTTATTGGCAGGAAGCACCATGTCCGATCCTACCCCGCTGTTATTCGGCCTCTACGAACAAGCCAGTGTCGGCTGCGGCGGCGCGCCCAGCCTGTGGACCCACCCGGCCGATGAAAGGCTGGGCATCAACACCCTCAAGTACTGGTCGAACCTGGCCCGCACGGCGGATGAAGCCCACCTGGACCTGATGTTTTTCGGCGATGTGCTGGGCTTTTACGATGTGTTCGGGGGCAACGAGGCTGCGGCCTTGAAATGGGCGGTGGAGGCCCCCGCCAATGACCCGCTGACGATCATTCCAGCCTTGGTGGCCCTCACCGAAAAACTCGCCTTCGGCGTCACCGTCACCACCACCTACGAGCACCCGTTTACCCATGCCCGACGTTTCAGCACCCTGGATCACCTGTCGGACGGGCGCATCGGCTGGAACATCGTCACCTCCTACCTCTCCAGCGCCGCGCGTAACTTCGGCCTGGAACAGATGATCAAGCACGACGACCGCTACGAACGCGCCGAGGAGTTTCTCGACGTGGTCTACAAACTGTGGGAAGGCAGCTGGGCCGATGACGCAGTGCTCGCCGACAAGCTGGCGCACACCTATGCCGACGGCTCACGGGTACGGCCGATCCAGCATGCCGGGGAACATTACCGGGTGGCCGGCCCGCACCTCACCTCGCCGTCGCCGCAGCGTACGCCTTTGCTGATCCAGGCGGGCTGGTCGGCGCGGGGTCGGCAGTTCGCGGCCAAGCATGCGGAGTTGGTATTTATCGCAAAGTCCAACCCACTGGAAATCCGCCAGGGCCTGGAAGACATCTGGCGCCAGGCCGAGGCCCGTGGCCGCCAGGCCGCCGATGTGAAATCACTCACCGTGCTGCGCATCGTCACCGCCCCCACCGCCATCGAAGCACAGAAAAAATACGACAGCCTGCAAAGCAACTATCACCTGCAAGCACAACTGGTGAGCTACGCCGGCGACACCGGCATCGACATCAGCCGCTACGCCGACAACGAAGCACTGTCGACCCACACCGAAGGCATGACCTCCTACGTGATGAAACCCGATGGCAGCGGCAAGCCCCTGACCGCCGGCGAAGTACGCCAGCGCTTTGCCAACGTCACCCGAGGCAGCGACCTGATCCTGGTCGGCACCCCGGAACACATCGCGGACAAGATCGAAGAACACGCGCGCATTTCCGGCACCAGCGGCTACATGCTCAACCCACTGATCAGCCCCGGCTCCCTGAATGACTTTGTCGAACTGATCATCCCCGCCCTGCAAAAGCGCGGCCTGTACCGCACCACCGCGCAAAGCGGCACATTGCGCTCGCGCCTGAGCGCCGACGGCAGCGATCGCCTGCCAAGCTCGGCTCATGGCGCCTCGTTCAGGTTTGCCTAGCGTTTGCTTTGCTTTTGATCTTGATCTCAAGCGCCCCATCAAACACGCAGGCCAAACGCAGGCTTCCACATTTGAATGGGGTTTACACACGATCAAGCAAGGTCGCCTGATCGGCAGGCAACCTCAATGCCGCAGCAACTTGCGCAACGGCACACCATCCTTGAGCACCGGCGACTTGATCACGATGTAACTGAAATACTTGGAAATCCCAATATTCTTATCCAACAGACTTTCAACCACCTCTTGATAGTGCTGAATGCTGCGGGTCATAAAACGTACCAGGTAATCGTAGCCACCGCTGATCAGGTGGCACTCCAACACTTCATCCACCAAACGGATATTGGATTCAAACTTGGCGAAATCTTCGCGCTTGTGGTCGCTGAGGGTAATCTCGGTAAATACCGTGACCGAATCGGTGATCTTGGCGAGGTTCAAATGCGCCTTGTAGCTGGAAATATACCCGGCCGACTCCAACCGCTTGACCCGTTGCAGGCACGGGCTGGCAGACAGGCCCACGGCGTCGGCGAGGCTGACATTGGTCATCCGGCCGTCCTTCTGCAATTCAACCAGAATGCTGATGTCGATCCGGTCCAGCTTTACGAGCCCTTCCATTGCGTACCTCTTGACTGCCATTTTTAAGACAATCTTCTAGCAAAATCAGCGCCGTAAAGACAGCTGATGCTGCGCCACCAGATCCGCCATGCTGTTGATGCAGTAGTCCGCCGCACAGGGCGAAGGCTGCCGCGCCCGGTGGCGGCCGATCAAACAGCGGTCCAGCGCCGCGTGTGCAGCGACCGACGGTCGCGTGACATGCAGCACCGGTTGCAGCTGCGCGCCTTGATCCGTGAGCCATTGCGGGTCTTCGGCCAGGGAAATGAAATCTTCCGGTGCAATCCCCAATCGCTCGCACAACCCCCCACGATCCTCGGCGTCGCGGTCGCCGCGCACCAGCAGGCGATAAAACTTGCGCAGGTACAGCATCGCCCCCGGCGCATCCTCGAACAACGACCAATTGCCCGCCGAACGGGCGAAGCTCATGCCCTCCTCCCAACTGGCGTGCAGACCCCAGGCTTCCGCCAGTTGGCGATGGGCGAAACACAACACACCACTGAAGCCTAGCTCAGCGAAGCGCGGGTAGAGTTTGGCCACCACCGCATTGAACTCGGCCAGCACCTGCTCCCTGGACGGCTGCCCGCCACGGCTGTCGAGCAACGGCTGCAGCGCCGCCCACACCCCGGAATCGCGATCCACCAGCACTTCATCGCAATCGATCAGCAACGCTCGATAATCTGTCAGCCCCATGGTGGGTCAAGCCTCCTTTGATGCGTTTCGCCCCGAGCGGGCACAGCCTCAGTTCAAGACCCGTGCCAACGCGGCGTCGAGAATCTGCAGCGCTTCGTCAACCTGGGCCTCGGTGGTCACCAGCGGTGCGAGGAAGCGCAGCACGTTGCGGTGCACGCCGCACTTGATGACCAGCAAACCACCGGCACGGGCCTCATCGATGACCCGTTGATTGAGGTCGGCATCCGGGGTACGCGCCGCGTCATCCTTGATCAACTCGATGGCCAGCATAAAGCCGGTGCCGCGCACGTCGCCGATGTTCGGGTAGCGCGCCTGCAAGCCGAGCAAGCCGTGGCGCAGGCGCTCGCCCAGCACTTGGCTGCGGGCCAACAAGTGTTCGTCTTCAAATGCCGTGATCACCGCCAATGCTGCCGCGCAGGCCAGCGCGTTGCCGCCGTAGGTGCCACCCAGCCCGCCGGGCAGGGGTGCGTCCATGATCTGCGCCTTGCCGACCACACCGGACAACGGCAGGCCACCGGCCAGGCTCTTGGCCACGGTGACCAAATCGGGCTGGATGCCGGCGTGCTGGAAACCGAACCAGGTGCCGGTGCGACCGAAGCCGGTCTGGATCTCGTCAAGAATCAGCACGATGCCGTGCTTGTCTGCCAACGCACGCAGCGCCTGCAGGAACGCCGGCGGCGCGGTCAGGAAACCACCGTCGCCCTGCACCGGCTCGATGATGATTGCCGCCACACGTTCCGGCGCCACCTGGGTTGCCAGCAACTCATCAAGGGCCTTGAGCGCGACCTCGCTGGTCACCCCGCGATACGCGTTCGGATAGGGGGTATGGAACACTTCCGGCGCAAACGGCCCGAAGTTCTGTTTGTAGGGTTGGCTCATGCCGGTGAGCGTGGTACCGAGCAACGTGCGGCCGTGGAAGCCACCACGAAAAGCAATCACCGCCGAACGATTGGTGTGGGCGCGGGCGATCTTCACCGCATTTTCCACCGCCTCGGCGCCGGAGGTGAAGAACGCCGCTTTATAGGCCTCCTGACCGCCGATCATTTCGCACAGGCGCTGGGCCAGGTCGAGATAAGGCTGGTACGCCACCACCTGGAAACAGGCGTGGGACACCTTCTGCAATTGGGCCTGCACGGCGGCAACCACCTTGGGGTGGTTGTGACCAATGTTGAGCACGCCGATACCGCCGACAAAATCCAGGTAACGCTTGCCATCCACGTCCCACAACTCGGCGCCCTGGGCGCGGTCGATCACCAGCGGGTGCGCGGTAACCAGCCCACGGGGCACGAACTGCTCGCGCTGACGGAGCAAATGAGGGGTTTCGTCGACTTTGCTATTCATGGCATTTCCCATCGTGAGTCCGGCAACCTGGAGGTGGTTGCGATGCTGTCCAGATTACGGTGTGCCCACAACGAACTCAGCCGAACTTGGCCCGTGAGAAATTCGGATCGACTGTTTTGGCCCTGCCTTTCAACAGATCCTGCGCCAGGCTTTGGGCGATGATAATCGCTACCTTCATCCAGCAGGAAACACCCATGGCCTTGCTCTACAAAGCTGACCCGGTGCGCGGCCGACACTGGCAGGCACTCTTCGCCGAACACGCACCGGACATCGAATGGCGCGCCTGGCCGGACATCGGCACCCCCGAAGACGTCGAGTACCTCGCCGCCTGGCAGGCGCCGGAAGATCTGGCGCACGTGCTGCCCAACCTGAAAGTGTTGTTCGCGTTGTCGGCCGGGGTCGATCAGCTCGACCTTTCCCGTTTGCCACCGGAACTGCCCGTGGTGCGCCTGCTGGACCCTGGCATCACCCGTGGCATGTGCGAATACGCCAGTTGGGCGGTGCTCAGCCTGCACCGGGACATGTTGCGCTACCGCCAGCAGCAGGTTGCACGGAGCTGGCAGGCGCATCTGTTACAGCCGGCTGCGCATCGACGCGTGGGGGTGATGGGGTTGGGTGCCCAGGCTCAGCAGATTTTGGCGACGTTGGCGCCGTTGGGGTTTGCGTTGTCGGGCTGGGCGCGCAGTGCACACCGGGTGCCGGGGGTGGCGTGTTATGCGGGGGAAGCGCAACTGCCGGCGTTTCTCAGCCAGTGCGATATTGTGCTGTGTGTGCTGCCGTTGACGGAACAGACCCAAGGGATTCTGGATCGGCGGCTGTTTGCGCAACTGCCTCGGGGAGCGGCGCTGATCAATATGGGGCGCGGGGGGCATTTGGTGGAAGAGGATTTGTTGGAGGCGCTGGGGAGTGGTCAGTTGAGTGGCGCGGTGTTGGATGTGCTGCGGGAGGAGCCGGCGGCGGCGGATCATCCGTTTTGGGGGCATCCGCAGGTGTTGTTGACGCCGCATATTGCGGCGATGACGCAGCCGGAGAGTGCGTTTGGGGTGTTGTTGGAGAATATTCGGCGGTTTGAGCGGGGGGAAGAGATGGTGGGTGAGGTGGATCGGGGGCGGGGGTATTGATTGGGTACCTATCCGTGGTTGAGTACATATCCGTTGTTTGGGTAACGGCTGCTATGGGTTCCGCCCTTACGGCGGGTCACTTTGGAAAAGAGCCCCAAAGTAACCAAAAGGCTCTTGCCCCAACACTCGGCACCTCGCCTAGGCTCGGTGTGCCCTCACTCCGGCTTGAATCCGTGGGCCGCCGTCATGGGCCATCCTTGGCCCAGGACGGCTAAC
>NZ_JBYVMD010000038.1:0-64480 GCF_058145955.1 Pseudomonas sp. A39 | reverse complement strand
AGTGACGGCCCGTTTTTGTTGCCTTGCTAACGAATTATGACGCCCCTAGAACGATATCAAGCTGATCTGAAACGCCCTGAATTCTTCCATGACGCAGCCCAGGAAACGGCGGTGCGTCATTTGCAGCGCCTGTACGACGACTTGGTCGCGGCCTCGCAGAGCAAGCCAGGCATGTTCAGCAAGCTGTTTGGCAAGAAAGACCACACGCCGGTCAAAGGCTTGTACTTCTGGGGCGGCGTCGGCCGCGGCAAGACTTACCTGGTCGACACCTTCTTTGAAGCGCTGCCGTTCAAGGAAAAGGTGCGCACGCACTTCCACCGCTTCATGAAGCGCGTGCACGAAGAGATGAAGACCCTGCCGGGCGAGAAAAACCCGCTGACCATCATCGCCAAGCGTTTCTCCGATGAAGCGCGAGTGATCTGCTTCGATGAGTTCTTCGTCTCCGACATCACCGACGCCATGATCCTCGGCACCCTGATGGAAGAACTGTTCAAGAACGGCGTGACCCTGGTCGCCACCTCGAACATCGTACCCGACGGCTTGTACAAGGACGGCCTGCAACGCGCGCGCTTCCTGCCGGCCATCGCGCTGATCAAGCAGAACACCGAGATCGTCAACGTCGACAGCGGCGTCGACTACCGCCTGCGTCACCTGGAGCAAGCGGAGCTGTTCCACTTTCCGCTGAATGAGGCGGCCCACGAAAGCCTGAAAAAGAGCTTCCGCGCCCTCACGCCGGAATGCACCCAGGCGGTGGAAAACGACAAGCTGATGATCGAGAACCGCGAAATCATCGCGCTGCGCACCTGCGATGACGTGGCCTGGTTCGAGTTCCGCCAACTGTGCGACGGCCCGCGTAGCCAGAACGACTACATCGAACTGGGCAAGATCTTCCACGCAGTGATCCTGAGCGGCGTGGAGCAGATGAGCGTTACCACCGACGACATCGCGCGACGTTTCATCAACATGGTCGACGAGTTCTACGACCGTAACGTCAAGCTGATCATCTCGGCGGAAGTCGAGCTCAAGGACCTGTACACCGGCGGCCGCCTGAACTTCGAGTTCCAGCGCACGTTGAGCCGCTTGCTGGAGATGCAGTCCCACGAGTTCCTGTCGCGTGGACACAAGCCCTAAGCACTACGCAGATCAAATGTGGGGGCTTTTTGTGGTGAGCGGGCTTGTCCCGCGCTGGGCTGCGGAGCAGCCCCATTGGGTCTGCGGTGAACCCTTCGGGGGACAAGCCCCACTCACCACAACACGCCCTTTTCCACCTTTATTTCAGGCAGCCTGCTGAAACTGCTGCCGGTACTGGTTAGGCGACAACTCCGTGTGCTGCCTGAACAGCCGCGCAAAGAAGCTCGCATCGTCATACCCCACCTCATAACTGATGGTCTTGATGCTCTTGCGGCTGCCCGAGAGCAAGCCCTTGGCCGTTTCGATGCGCAGGCGTTGCAGATAATGCAGTGGCTTATCACCGGTGGCGGTCTGGAAGCGGCGCATGAAGTTGCGGATGCTCATGCCGTGTTCCCTGGCCACGTCTTCGAAGCGGAACTTGTCGGCGAAGTGCTCTTCGAGCCAGTGCTGGATCTGCAGGATAATCACATCCTGATGCAGCTTCTGCCCGCCAAACCCAATGCGTCCAGGTGAGTAGCTGCGCTGCACCTCGTAGAGAATGTCGCGGGCCACGGCCTGGGCAATGTTGGCGCCGCAGAAACGTTCGATCAGGTAGATGTAGAGGTCGCACGCCGACGTGGTGCCGCCGGCGCAATACAGGTTGTCGGCGTCGGTGAGGTGCTTGTCCTGGTTGAGCTGCACCTTGGGAAAGCGTTCGCTGAAGGCGTTGAAGAAGCGCCAGTAGGTGGTCGCCTCCTTGCCGTCGAGCAGGCCGGCTTCGGCCAGCCAGAACACCCCGGTGGCTTCGCCGCATAACACCGCACCGCGTGCGTGCTGTTCGCGCAACCACGGCAGCACCTGCGGGTAGCGCGTGCACAAGGCGTCGAAGTCATCCCAGAAGGCCGGCAACACAATGATGTCGGCGTCTTCCAGGCCGCCATCCACCGGCATGATTACATCACTGAAGCTGCACACCGATTGCCCGTCGGGGCTGACCAGGCGTGTTTCGAATGCCGGGGTGAGGCCCAGGCCTTGTTGCTTGCCGTAACGCAGGCTGGCGAGGTGGAAGAAATCCTTGGCTTGCATGAGGGTTGAAGCAAATACCCGATCAATGGCCAAAATGCTGACGCGCCGCAACGGCGTGGAGATTTGGTTAGACATAATTTCATTTATTCTTATAGGGGAAAGTGGTCACCAGACGGCTGGATCGTCTTATTTTTTGTCGCATGTGTCCAGTGTCCTGTGATGCCTTCGGGGCATAGTCTCTGTGGGCTCGTCTTTGTCCGACAATCCACGCAGGTGACCCATGATTCCCAGAACCTTGTTCAGTCCGGAACACGAACTCTTCCGCGAGAGCGTGCGCACCTTCCTGGAAAAAGACGCCGCGCCGTTCCACGGGCAATGGGAGAAACAGGGCTATATCGACCGCAGTCTGTGGAGCAAGGCGGGGGAGGCGGGCATGTTGTGCTCCCACCTGCCGGAAGCCTATGGCGGGCTCGGTGCGGACTTTCTGTACAGCGCGGTGGTGATCGAAGAGATCAGCCGGCTGGGCCTGACCGGCATCGGTTTTTCCCTGCACTCGGACATTGTTGCGCCGTACATCCTGCATTACGGCAGTGAGGCGCTGAAGCACAAATACCTGCCCAAGCTGATCTCCGGCGAGATGGTCACGGCCATTGCCATGACCGAGCCGGGAGCTGGTTCCGATCTGCAAGGGGTCAAGACCACGGCGGTGCTGGACGGCGATGAGTATGTGATCAATGGCTCCAAGACGTTTATCACCAACGGCTACCTGGCCGAGTTGGTGATCGTGGTGGCCAAGACCGATCCCAAGGCGGGCGCCAAGGGCACCAGCCTGTTCCTGGTAGAGGCCGACACGCCGGGCTTCGACAAGGGCAAACGCCTGGAGAAGGTGGGTATGAAGGCCCAGGACACCTCGGAGCTGTTCTTTCAGGATGTACGGGTGCCCAAGGAAAACCTGCTGGGCCAGGCGGGAATGGGGTTTGCCTATCTGATGCAGGAGTTGCCCCAGGAGCGCCTGACGGTGGCGATCGGCGCGTTGTCATCAGCCGAGGCGGCGCTGGCGTGGACCCTGGAATACACCCGCGAGCGCAAGGCGTTCGGCAAGGCGATTGCCGACTTCCAGAACACTCGCTTCAAGTTGGCGGAGATGGCCACCGAGATTCAGATCGGTCGGGTGTTCGTGGACAAGTGCATGGCGTTGCACCTGGAGGGCAAGCTGGACGTGCCCACGGCGGCGATGGCCAAGTACTGGGCCACGGACCTGCAGTGCAAGGTGCTCGACGAATGCGTGCAGTTGCACGGCGGCTACGGCTTCATGTGGGAATACCCGATTGCGCGGGCGTGGGCGGATGCGCGGGTGCAGCGGATTTATGCGGGGACCAATGAAATCATGAAGGAGATTATTGCGCGGGCGCTTTGATTTTTGCGGGTCTTGAGTGCGTCATCGGGGGCAAGCCCCCTCCCACATTGGCATGCATTCCACGTGTGGGAGGGGGCTTGCCCCCGACAGCGGTCTACAGGTCAATCAAGGCGCAGGATTCGGATGATCCTTCTGAATCGCCTCAATCCCTTCCAGCACTTCCTTCGACAGCTTCAGGTCAGCACTGGCGATGTTGCTGTCCAGTTGCTCCAGTGACGTTGCGCCAATAATGTTGCTGGTCACGAACGGCTGTTGTGTCACAAACGCCAATGCCATCTGCGCCGGGTCCAGGCCGTGCTCGCGCGCCAGTGCCACGTAACGGCTGCACGCCGCCTCCGACTGCGGGTTGAAGTAGCGGCTGAAACGGCTGTACTCGGTCAGGCGTGCCTTGGCCGGGCGCGCGCCACCTTCGTACTTGCCGCTGAGCATGCCGAATGCCAGGGGCGAATACGCCAGCAGGCCGCATTGCTCACGAATCGCGATTTCCGCCAGGCCCACTTCAAAACTGCGGTTGAGCAGGTTGTAGGGGTTCTGGATCGACACCGCGCGTGACCAGCCACGGGCTTCGGCCAGGGCCAGGAATTTCATGGTGCCCCACGGGGTCTCGTTGGACAGGCCAATGTGGCGGATTTTGCCGGCCTTCACTTGCTCATCCAGTGCTTCGAGGGTTTCCTCAAACGGAGTGAGGTCGTCTTCGTCCTTGTGCTTGTAGCTCAGTTGACCGAAAAAGTTGGTGCTGCGCTCCGGCCAGTGCAGCTGGTAGAGATCGATCCAGTCGGTTTGCAGGCGTTTGAGGCTGGCATCCAGGGCTTCGACGATGTGTTTGCGGTTGTGGCGCAGGTGACCATCGCGGATGTAGTCGATGGTGTTGCCGGGGCCGGCGATCTTGCTGGCGAGGATCCAGTCGGCGCGGTCGCCACGGCTTTTGAAGTAATTGCCGATATAGCGTTCGGTGGTGGCGTAGGTGTCGGCCTTGGGCGGCACTGGGTACATTTCCGCGGTATCGAGGAAGTTGATGCCGGCGGCCTTGGCCCGTTCGATCTGTGCGAAGGCCTCTGCCTCGCTGTTCTGCTCGCCCCAGGTCATGGTGCCCAAGGCGATCGCGCTCACGTTCAGATCGGTGCGGCCCAGCTGTCGATAATCCATCGGGTACTCCTTCGGGGAAAACAATCATAAAAGCAGGTTGAATTTTTTTTCGCAATCTGCATAATTGCCCACCTCTTTCTGCAGTGGAAGTGATGCGCCGCCTGCCGAAGAATCTTGCCGTTGAACGGACGCGCCGACCCGAGCCCCCGATAGCGTCTGTATCCGGCTGCCTTTGACTTGTCAAAGTACGCACTATTCAGTAAGATCCGCCGTCTAATTTACAGGGCGGCCCCTGAGGCTATTAAAGAATGACAACTTTTACTGCAAAACCGGAAACAGTTCAGCGCGACTGGTTTGTCGTCGACGCCGCTGGTCAGACCCTGGGTCGTCTGGCCACTGAAGTCGCCAGCCGTCTGCGTGGCAAGCACAAGCCTGAGTACACCCCTCACGTTGACACCGGTGACTACATCGTGATCATCAACGCTGAGCAGGTTCGTGTAACCGGCAACAAAGCAAGCGACAAAATGTACTACCGTCACTCCGGTTTCCCAGGCGGTATCAAGTCTTCCAATTTCGAAGGCCTGATTGCCAAGAAGCCTGAAGCCCCGATCGAAATCGCGGTCAAAGGCATGCTGCCTAAGGGCCCACTGGGTCGCGATATGTTTCGCAAGCTGAAAGTCTATGCGGGCGCTGTACACCCTCATGCTGCTCAGCAGCCCCAAGAACTGAAGTTTTAACGGAATAGTTCATTATGTCGGCGACTCAAAATTACGGCACTGGCCGTCGCAAAACCGCAACCGCACGCGTTTTCCTGCGTCCGGGCACTGGTAACATCTCGATCAACAACCGCACTCTGGACAACTTCTTCGGCCGCGAAACTGCCCGCATGGTAGTTCGTCAGCCGCTGGAACTGACCGAGACAGTTGAAAAGTTCGACATCTACGTCACCGTTATCGGTGGCGGTGTAAGTGGTCAAGCTGGCGCAATCCGCCACGGTATCACTCGCGCTCTGATGCAGTACGACGAAACCCTGCGTGGCGCTCTGCGCAAAGCTGGCTTCGTGACTCGTGATGCCCGTGAAGTTGAACGTAAGAAAGTCGGTCTGCGTAAAGCGCGTAAGCGTCCGCAGTACTCGAAGCGTTAATTCGCTTTACGTTCCACAAAAACGCCCAGCCTCCTCACGGAGCTGGGCGTTTTTTATTGCCTGCGATTTATACACAAATTTCGCCGTGACAACTTGCCACATCCGTAGACCCCCTATACTACAAGGCCTGGAGGCTGAGCTCAGGGCAATTCCCTTGTCATACGTGGGGCTTTTCATTACCATTCGGCAAAATTTTTATAAGTAAAGATTCAACACTTAGTAGACGCCTGATTTAACAGGCCAAAAAAGCTGATGGGAGAGGACTGAATGAGCAATGACGGCGTGAATGCAGGCCGGCGTCGCTTCTTGGTAGCAGCCACATCCGTGGTGGGTGCTGCAGGAGCGGTGGGGGCTGCGGTCCCGTTCGTGGGGTCATGGTTTCCCAGTGCCAAGGCGAAAGCCGCAGGTGCACCGGTGAAGGTGAATATCAGCAAGATCGAGCCAGGGCAGCAGATGATTGCTGAATGGCGCGGTCAGCCGGTCTTCATTGTTCGTCGTACCGAGGAAATCCTGGGGAATCTGAAAAAGATCGAAGGCCAGCTGTCTGACCCCAAATCTGAGAATTCCGACCAGCCCGCCTACGCCAAGAACGAAGTGCGTTCGATCAAGCCAGAGATCCTGCTGCTGGTCGGTCTTTGTACCCACCTGGGTTGCTCGCCTACCTTTCGCCCGGAAGTGGCCCCGGTCGATCTGGGCAAGGACTGGGTCGGCGGTTACTTCTGCCCCTGCCACGGCTCCCACTACGACCTCGCCGGCCGTGTCTACAAGTCCCAGCCTGCTCCGTTGAACTTGCCGGTTCCTCCGCACAACTACGAATCTGACGACATCATTGTCATTGGCCTCGACAAGGAGAACGCGTGATGAGCAAGTTCATGGATTGGGTGGATGCGCGCTTCCCCGCCACAAAAATGTGGGAAGACCATCTCAGCAAATATTACGCGCCGAAGAACTTCAACTTCTTCTACTTCTTCGGCTCCCTGGCACTGCTGGTGCTGGTCAACCAGATCGTCACCGGGGTGTGGTTGACGATGAGCTATACACCGTCGGCGGAAGAGGCGTTTGCCTCCGTCGAGTACATCATGCGTGACGTCGAGTACGGCTCGATCCTGCGCCTGCTGCACTCCACCGGCGCGTCGGCGTTCTTTATCGTCGTCTACCTGCACATGTTCCGTGGCCTGCTCTACGGCTCGTACCAGAAGCCCCGCGAGCTGGTGTGGGTGTTCGGCATGCTGATCTACCTGGCGCTGATGGCGGAAGCCTTCATGGGCTACCTGCTGCCGTGGGGCCAGATGTCGTACTGGGGCGCCCAGGTGATCATCTCGCTGTTCGGTGCGATCCCGGTGATCGGCAACGACCTGACCCAGTGGATCCGTGGTGACTACCTGATCTCCGGCATCACCCTGAACCGCTTCTTCGCCCTGCACGTGGTGGCCTTGCCAATCGTGATCCTCGGCCTGGTAGTGCTGCACATCCTGGCCCTGCACGAAGTGGGTTCCAACAACCCCGACGGCGTCGACATCAAGAAGCACAAGGACGAAAACGGCATCCCGCTGGATGGCATTCCGTTCCACCCTTACTACACCGTGAAAGACATTGTCGGCGTGGTGGTGTTCCTGTTCGTGTTCTGCTCGATCGTGTTCTTTTTCCCGGAGATGGGCGGTTATTTCCTCGAGAAGCCGAACTTCGAACAAGCCAACGCCTTCAAGACGCCTGAGCACATTGCCCCGGTCTGGTATTTCACGCCGTTCTACGCGATCTTGCGCGCAATCCCCGACAAGCTCATGGGCGTGATCGCCATGGGCGCGGCCATTGCGGTGCTGTTCGTGTTGCCTTGGCTCGACCGCAGCCCGGTCAAGTCCATGCGCTACAAAGGCTGGCTGAGCAAGATCTGGCTGTGGGTGTTCTGCATTGCGTTCGTGATCCTGGGCGTGCTGGGCGTATTGGCGCCGACCCCGGAGCGTACGTTGTTGTCGCAGGTCTGCACCTTCCTGTACTTCGCCTACTTCATTCTGATGCCGTTCTACACCCGGCTCGAGAAGACCAAACCGGTTCCGGAAAGGGTGACTGGCTGATGAAAAAGTTATTCGTTGCATTGATGCTTGCGGCCCTGCCGCTACTGTCCTTCGCTGCCGAGCACGGCGGCCCGGAACTGGAAAAAGTCGATATCGACGTGTCTGACAAGGCGGCTATGCAAGACGGCGCGCGTACGTTCGCCAACTATTGCATGGGCTGCCACAGCGCCAAGTTCCAGCGTTACGAGCGGGTGGCCGATGACCTCGGTATCCCCCATGAAATGATGCTGGAGAAGCTGGTGTTCACCGGTGCCAAGATCGGCGACCACATGAACATCGGCATGAAGCCTGCCGACGCCAAGACCTGGTTCGGCGCAGCACCGCCTGACTTGACTCTGGTGGCACGTGTACGCGGCACCGACTGGCTCTACGGCTACCTGAAATCCTTCTACGAGGACCCGGCGCGCCCTTATGGCGTGAACAACCGTGTGTTCCCGAATGTCGGCATGCCTAACGTTCTGGTCGGCCTGCAAGGCAAGCAAGTGGTAGGATGCAAGCAGATCCAGGTCGTTGAAGACGGCAAGAAGCAATACGATCCGTTGACCGGCACACCTTTGACTCATGAAGCGTGCGATCAACTGAAGATAGAAACCCCAGGTTCGTTGACGGACGAGCAGTTCGACGAGAAGGTCAAGAACCTTGTGACCTTCCTGGCCTACTCTGCCAACCCGGTCAAACTGCAGCATCAGCGCATCGGTACGTATGTGTTGCTGTACCTGGCCTTCTTCTTCGTATTCGCCTATCTGCTCAAACGCGAATACTGGAAGGATGTGCATTGATCCAACCGTAAGCAATTGCTGTTAATCTTGCGCGCCCAGCGGCATCTCTGACTACGTAGCGGTCTGGTTCTACCAGGCGTTACAGGGATGCTCCCTGGGCGCGCTCGTTTTTGAGCTTTCGATAATTTCAACAAGCGAGGAGGACCGCCATGGGCGTGACCAACCGGTTGGCCTGTTACTCCGACCCCGCCGACCACTATTCCCACCGAGTACGCATCGTGCTCGCAGAGAAGGGTGTCAGCGCCGAGATCATCAGTGTGGAAGTGGGTCGTCATCCGCCGAAACTGATCGAAGTGAACCCTTACGGCAGCTTGCCCACCCTGGTCGATCGTGACCTGGCGTTGTGGGAGTCAACCGTGGTGATGGAATACCTGGATGAGCGTTATCCGCATCCGCCTTTGCTGCCGGTGTACCCGGTGGCGCGTGCCAACAGCCGACTGCTGATCCATCGGATCCAGCGTGACTGGTGCGGGTTGGTGGATTCGATTCTGGATTCGCGTACAAAAGAAGCTGTTCGGGTGCAGGCGCGTAAGGAATTGCGCGAGAGCCTGACCGGCGTTTCGCCGTTGTTCGCGGATAAACCTTTTTTCCTCAGTGAGGAACAAAGCTTGGTGGATTGCTGCCTATTACCGATACTCTGGCGCTTGCCGATTCTCGGTATTGAACTGCCGCGGCCGGCCAAGCCGCTGCTTGATTACATGGAGCGCCAGTTTGCGCGTGAGGCTTTCCAGGCGAGTCTGTCTGGCGTCGAACGCGATATGCGCTAAGGCTTAAGGAGCCGCTGATGAACTCCAGTCGACCCTACCTGGTCCGCGCGCTCTATGAGTGGATTGTGGACAACGATTGCACCCCGCACATGCTGGTCAATTCCGAATTTCCTGCGGTTCAGGTGCCGGAGGGTTTTTCCAGTGATGGGCAGATTGTGCTGAACGTATCACCCAGTGCGGTGCGTCACCTGCACATGGACAATGAAGCGGTGAGCTTCGAAGGGCGTTTCGGCGGTGTGCCGCATACGCTGTACGTGCCGATTGGCGCCATCCTCGGCATTTATGCCCGGGAGAATGGTCAAGGCATGGTGTTCGATCTGGAGTCGCCTTTCGAGGAAGATGAAGCGATCGAAAGCGAAGCGGGTGATGATTTGCCACCACCGGATTCCGAGCCACCGCGCCCTAGCGGCCGGCCGAGCCTGAAGGTGGTGAAATGATGGGCTTGACCTTCGGGTAGGCCGAAAAAATGCCTCGACCTGTGTCGGGGCATTTTTTTGCGCGCAGGATAGGGATGAAAGTCGTGCCCGGACGGTGATCGTACAACCACCATAGGCTATGATGCGTGTTCAAGCTCAACGAGAAAGATGATTCATCATGGAAAACGCCAACACCGCCCCTCGTCTTCCCCGCAAGCGCCGCAGCCTTGCCCAGGAATTGGTCACGGTGTTGTCCGAGCAGATCCGTGACGGCCAACTCAAGCGGGGCGATAAGCTGCCCACCGAGTCGGCGATCATGGACGCCCATGGGGTCAGCCGCACGGTGGTGCGGGAGGCTATCTCACGTCTGCAGGCGGCGGGACAGGTAGAAACCCGCCATGGTATCGGCACTTTTGTGCTCGACACGCCAAGCCCGAGCGGCTTTCGCATCGATCCGGCCACGGTCGTTACCCTGCGCGATGTGCTGGCGATTCTGGAGCTGCGGATCAGCCTGGAAGTGGAGTCCGCCGGCCTCGCCGCGTTGCGCCGCAACGATGAACAATTGGCCGCCATGCGTGCGGCGCTCGATGCCCTGAATGAGAGCGCGGCCCACGCCGGCGATGCGGTGGCATCCGACTTTGCGTTCCACCTGGAAATTGCGCTGTCCACCGGCAACCGCTACTTCACCGACATCATGACCCACCTGGGCACGAGCATCATTCCGCGTACCCGCCTGAACTCGGCGCGCTTGGCCCATGACGACCAGCAGCACTACATGGGGCGCTTGAGTCGTGAGCATGAAGAGATTTACGAGGCGATTGCGCGTCAGGATTCGGATGCGGCGCGGGCGGCGATGCGGTTGCATTTGACGAATAGTCGGGAGCGGCTGCGCCATGCCCATGAAGAGGCGGAGGCGCAGCGGGGTTGATTCTGTCGGTTGGGGCTGGGTTAGTTAGGCCAAATCGAAATCGATTTGGTCGACAGCGCCATTGTTGATATGGAAGTTTTTGCCCACGACTTCCAGAGGTGGATCACCGTCAAGTTGGATGGTGTCACCAATATTGGGGAGATCAACAGCGTCAATGTTCTGAGTTCGCCCTTTTGATTTATTGGAGCGGGATTTAAAGGTGCACTTTTTAGTAGCCATGATATGCCTCATTGATTTCAAGATGAGTAAATGGCCTCCAAGGTGACAGCGCCTCTGAGTCGTGCAGAGGTAACCCGGCGGTCGAATGCAAGCTACTGGAGTTTTATTGGCTCTCGATACTGTCAGAGTTGACAGTGGCGATGAACGGGCCCATGTGTGCGTTTACACACATGGGCACTGATTAGCTCAAGTCTGCGGGGTGTTCGGCTTGTAATCCTTGAGCAACAAATACGTACTCCACCCCCACCAATCATTCGTCCAGTGCTTGTCGTTCAGGTCATTCACCTCCTTGCGGCGCAGCACCTTATCTCCCTCCATCTTGAACAGCGGCGAGAAGTTATTCGCCGGGTTCTGCGCCGCATTCAGGTCCGGAACATACAGCGGCGCCTTGAAATTGGCCGGGGAGGGCGCGACACCGCTGATAAATGTCTCGAAGACCTCATCCGCCGAAGCCTGCACCGCACGTTTGACCTGCACCCGATTGTCCGCATCAATCGCGTCGAAGTAGCGTTTATCCCCATAGGCGTGCCACTGATCGCCCATGGCGTTACGCACCTTGAGCCCGAACTTGCTGTCTTCGTCATGCATGAAACGGCTGATCAGCGAACCCAGTTCACCGGGTGTCACCACCGCTGCGAGTTGTTTGCGCGGCACACGTAAATGGCCTGCCGAAAACAGATCGGTCAAAAAGTGATCAGCAAAACCGTTCATGGCATACGCCAGTTCCAGCGCCTGATCGGTGCCGGTCTGGTGAGCCACGACAGCTTGCTGCAACGCCGCCGTATGCCCCGCCAGATAGGCCGACAGCGCCCACTCGCCGAAGTGGTCGGCATTGTCCGCCGCCAACTTCAAATAGCGCCCCAGTGGAATCAGCGCCGACACTGCGCTGCCTCCGCCGGTGATACGGTTCCATTCTCCAGACAACGTATCGCCCAGCGCGTCGTAAGCCTCATGGGCCTGCTTTCCCTCCTTGACCGCCTGCTGGACCGCAGAAATCTCCTTTTGCATCACGGCAAGGATCTTGTGTGCTTCTTCGCGCGCGGCGGGCAGCACGGCCAGGGAGTTGAAGGCTGCGGTAAAGCGTTGCACGCGTTCGGCAGGGGAGGTGCCATCGCTGATGGGCTGGCCAGGAATGCCATAGAAGTCGCCGCCCAGGGCGATGACTTGGCCATACGTCAGCGCCAGTCCGTTGGGCAGGTGCAGTTCGATCTGGCGCGCGGGAATCGGCGCGGCATCTTTGACGAAGCGCAACAGGGTGTCATCGCCGATGGCGGTGTGTTCACCCCCTTCAAAACGCAGGGTGGGCGGTTTTTTTTCGGGTGCTGCGAGTTCAAGACCTGACATGTTAGCTCCTTGCTATGTCGTATGAATCTTCCTTAAATGCTGTATGTATATACAGCTTTAGCGAGCATAGAGGAAAAAAGTCCCACGTCAAGAACAGCGGTTTTGAAGTGTTCCGCCCCTGCATCTGCGAACGGTCGATGAATTGCAGTTGACGAAATTATTTATAGTTGTACGATGACGTACGACATCACCAAAACCAACAACAACCTTTCAATAGAAAGTCTTCGCCCAGGGTGTTCGAATAATGAATCCACAAGAACTGAAGTCCATCCTCTCCCACGGTCTGCTGTCTTTCCCGGTGACCGATTTCAATGCCCAGGGTGACTTCCACCAGGCGGGCTACATCAAGCGCCTGGAATGGCTGGCCCCTTACGGCGCTACCGCCCTGTTCGCTGCCGGCGGTACCGGTGAGTTTTTCTCCCTCGCTGCCAGCGAATATTCCCAAGTGGTGAAAACCGCCGTTGATACCTGCGCCACCAGCGTGCCGATTCTTGCCGGTGTCGGCGGTGCAACCCGCCAGGCCATCGAGTACGCCCAAGAGGCCGAGCGCCTGGGTGCCAAAGGCCTGTTGCTGCTGCCGCACTACCTCACCGAAGCCAGCCAGGACGGTGTTGCCGCCCACGTTGAAGCCGTGTGCAAGTCGGTCAAGATCGGCGTCGTGGTCTATAACCGCAACGTTTGCCGCTTGACGGCGCCCCTGCTGGAACGCCTGGCCGAGCGCTGCCCGAACCTGATCGGCTACAAAGACGGCCTGGGTGACATCGAGTTGATGGTGTCGATCCGTCGTCGCCTGGGCGACCGTTTCAGCTACCTCGGTGGCTTGCCGACTGCAGAGGTTTACGCCGCTGCCTACAAGGCACTGGGCGTGCCGGTGTACTCCTCGGCGGTGTTCAACTTCATCCCGAAAACCGCGATGGACTTCTACCACGCCATTGCCCGCGACGATCACGCCACCGTCGGCAAGATCATCGACGACTTCTTCCTGCCGTACCTGGACATCCGTAACCGCAAGGCCGGTTACGCCGTGAGCATCGTCAAGGCCGGCGCGAAAATCGCCGGCTATGACGCAGGCCCGGTGCGCACCCCGCTGACCGATCTGCTGCCGGAAGAATACGAAGCCCTGGCCGCGCTGATCGACAAGCAAGGTCCGCAATAAATTATCCACAAGGCCGCTGAGCAATCAGCGGCCTTTTGCGTCAGGAGAAGATTCGTGTCTCAAGCTCAACGTTTTGATAACTACATCAATGGCCAGTGGGTGGCCGGCGCTGACTATTGCGTCAACCTCAACCCGTCGGAGTTGTCCGATGTCATTGGCGAATACGCCAAGGCTGACGTTGCTCAAGTCAACACCGCCATCGATGCTGCCCGCGCCGCGTTCCCGGCTTGGTCCACTTCCGGGATCCAGGCTCGCCACGATGCCTTGGATAAAGTCGGCAGCGAAATCCTCGCCCGCCGCGAAGAGCTCGGCACCCTGCTGGCCCGTGAAGAGGGCAAGACCCTGCCCGAAGCCATTGGCGAAGTGACCCGCGCCGGTAACATCTTCAAGTTCTTCGCCGGTGAGTGCCTGCGCCTGTCCGGTGACTACGTGCCATCGGTTCGCCCGGGCGTCAATGTCGAAGTCACCCGCGAAGCCCTGGGTGTGGTCGGTTTGATCACGCCGTGGAACTTCCCGATCGCCATCCCTGCGTGGAAAATCGCCCCGGCCCTGGCCTACGGCAACTGCGTGGTGATCAAGCCCGCCGAGCTGGTACCGGGCTGCGCCTGGGCGCTGGCAGAGATCATTTCCCGTGCCGGTTTCCCTGCCGGTGTATTCAACCTGGTAATGGGCAGCGGCCGTGTGGTCGGTGATGTGCTGGTCAACAGCCCGAAAGTCGATGGCATCAGCTTCACCGGTTCGGTGGGCGTCGGTCGCCAGATCGCCGTCAGCTGCGTGTCGCGCCAAGCCAAAGTGCAGTTGGAAATGGGCGGCAAGAACCCGCAGATCATTCTCGACGACGCCGACCTCAAGCAGGCCGTCGAGCTGTCCGTACAGAGCGCGTTCTACTCCACCGGCCAGCGTTGCACGGCGTCCAGTCGCCTGATCGTCACCGCCGGTATCCACGACCAGTTCGTCGCGGCCATGGCTGAGCGCATGAAGTCGATCAAGGTCGGTCACGCCCTCAAAAGCGGCACCGACATCGGTCCGGTGGTTTCCCAGGCCCAGTTGGACCAGGACCTCAAGTACATCGACATCGGCCAAAGCGAAGGTGCGCGGCTGGTCAGCGGTGGCGGCCTGGTGACCTGCGATACCGAAGGTTACTACCTGGCGCCGACGCTGTTTGCCGACAGCGAAGCCGCCATGCGCATCAGCCGTGAAGAGATCTTCGGCCCAGTGGCCAACGTAGTGCGCGTCGCGGACTACGAGGCGGCGCTGGCCATGGCCAATGACACCGAGTTCGGTTTGTCGGCGGGCATTGCCACGACGTCGCTGAAGTACGCCAATCACTTCAAGCGCCACTCCCAGGCCGGGATGGTGATGGTCAACCTGCCAACCGCCGGTGTGGACTATCACGTTCCGTTCGGTGGCCGTAAGGGTTCATCCTATGGTTCGCGTGAGCAAGGTCGCTATGCGCAAGAGTTCTACACCGTGGTGAAAACCAGCTACATCGGTTCGTAACACGCAACATCTGTGGAACCCGCTTTATGTTGGAGCCGGGCTTGCCTGCATCGCGGGTAAGCCCGGCTCCCACATAGGTCGGCACCCACAACAAAAACAGAAAACAATTACCCGCAAAAAAAATAATTAGTGGGAGTACTTCTAGATGCAAGCGACCAAGCCGACCCACGTCCGCTATTTGATCCTGCTCATGCTGTTCCTGGTGACCACGATCAACTACGCCGACCGGGCCACCATCGCCATCGCGGGCTCCAGCCTGCAAAAAGACCTCGGCATCGACGCGGTCACCCTCGGTTATATCTTCTCCGCATTCGGTTGGGCCTACGTGGCCGGGCAAATCCCCGGCGGCTGGCTGCTCGACCGCTTCGGTTCGAAAAAAGTCTATGCCCTGAGCATTTTCACCTGGTCGCTGTTCACCGTGCTGCAAGGCTATGTCGGTGAGTTCGGTGTCTCCACTGCGGTTGTCGCGCTGTTTATGCTGCGTTTCATGGTGGGCCTGGCTGAAGCGCCATCCTTCCCAGGTAACGCACGCATTGTGGCCGCCTGGTTCCCGACGGCCGAGCGCGGTACGGCATCGGCTATCTTCAACTCGGCGCAGTACTTCGCCACGGTGCTGTTTGCACCGCTGATGGGATGGATCGTCTACCGCTTCGGCTGGCAGCACGTGTTTATCGTGATGGGCGTGATCGGCATCGTGTTCTCGCTGATCTGGCTGAAAGTGATCCACAGCCCACGCCAGCACCCGATGATCAACGAAGCCGAGCTCAACCACATCGCCGCCAATGGCGCGATGGTTGATATGGACCAGGATAAGGGCAAGGGTAAGAAAACCGACGGTCCGAAGTGGGATTACATCCGCCAGTTACTGACCAACCGCATGATGCTCGGCGTGTACCTGGGCCAGTATTGCATCAATGGCATCACCTACTTCTTCCTGACCTGGTTCCCGGTGTACCTGGTGCAGGACCGTGGCATGACCATCCTCAAGGCCGGTTTCATCGCCTCGTTGCCGGCGATCTGCGGCTTCATCGGCGGCGTGCTGGGTGGGGTGATTTCCGACTACCTGCTGCGCAAGGGCCATTCGCTGACGTTCGCCCGCAAGGCGCCGATCATCGCCGGCTTGCTGGTCTCCAGCAGCATCATTGCGTGTAACTATGTCGATGTTGAATGGATGGTCGTGGGCTTCATGGCCTTGGCTTTCTTCGGCAAAGGCGTTGGCGCACTGGGCTGGGCGGTGGTGTCTGACACGTCGCCGAAACAAATCGCCGGTCTCAGTGGCGGCTTGTTTAACACCTTCGGTAACCTGGCCTCGATCACTACGCCGATTGTCATCGGCTACATCATCAGCACCACCGGTTCGTTCAAATGGGCCCTGGTGTTCGTCGGCGCCAACGCGCTGGTGGCAGTGTTCAGCTACCTGGTCATCGTTGGCCCGATCAAGCGTGTAGTACTCAAAGAGCCGCCAGCCAAGGGCCCTGAGTTGAACAACCTAACCGAAGCGCATTCCTGAGGGGCCGTGTGATGCAGTTGATTGAACATGCCGACTCGCCGCGCTCGATTCGTTTGCACGAGCGCGACAACGTGGTGATCGTGGTCAATGACCAGGGCGTACCGGCCGGGACGGAGTTCCCGGACGGCCTGGTGACCGTGGATTTCATCCCCCAGAGCCACAAGGTGACCCTGGAAGATATCCCCGAAGGCGGTCAGATTATTCGCTACGGCCAGACCATTGGTTACGCCTTGGCGCCGATTCCGCGCGGCAGTTGGGTCCAGGAAGATCAACTGCGCATGCCGACCGCGCCACCGCTGGACAGCTTGCCGCTGTCCACCGAGGTGCCTGAAACCCAGGCGCCGCTGGAAGGGTTTACGTTCGAGGGTTACCGCAATGCCGACGGCACCGTGGGCACGCGCAATATCCTCGGCATCACCACCACGGTGCAATGCGTTACCGGTGTGCTGGACCACGCGGTCAAGCGCATCAAGGACGAATTGCTGCCCAAATACCCCCACGTCGATGACGTGGTGGCGCTGACCCACAGCTACGGCTGTGGGGTGGCGATTACGGCGACGGATGCCTACATCCCGATCCGTACCGTGCGTAACCTGGCGCGCAACCCGAACCTGGGCGGCGAAGCCTTGGTGATCAGCCTGGGCTGCGAGAAATTGCAGGCCGGGCAGGTGATGCACGACAACGACAGCTCCGTCGACCTGAGCGAGCCGTGGTTGTACCGGTTGCAGGATTCCAGCCACGGGTTTACCGAAATGATCGAGCAGATCATGGCGCTGGCCGAGGTGCGCTTGAAGAAGCTCGACCAGCGCCGCCGGGAAACCGTGCCGGCGTCGGAGCTGATCCTGGGCATGCAGTGCGGCGGCAGTGATGCGTTTTCCGGCATCACCGCCAACCCGGCGCTGGGTTATGCCTCGGATTTGCTGCTACGGGCCGGGGCGACGGTGATGTTTTCCGAAGTGACTGAAGTCCGCGATGCCATTTACCTGCTGACTTCGCGTGCAGAGACGAAGGAAGTTGCCGAGGAGCTGGTACGGGAAATGGACTGGTACGACCGTTACCTGGCCAAGGGCGAGGCGGATCGCAGCGCCAACACCACGCCAGGCAACAAGAAAGGCGGGTTGTCGAATATTGTCGAGAAGTCCCTGGGCTCCATCGTCAAATCCGGCAGCAGCGCGATCAACGGCGTGCTGGGGCCGGGCGAGCGGTTCAAGGGCAAGGGCCTGATCTTTTGCGCCACGCCGGCCAGCGACTTTGTGTGCGGCACCTTGCAACTGGCAGCGGGGATGAACCTGCACGTGTTCACCACTGGGCGTGGCACGCCTTATGGGTTGGCCATGGCGCCGGTAGTGAAGGTCTCGACCCGTACGGAGTTGGCGCAGCGCTGGCCGGACCTCATCGATATCGACGCCGGGCGCATTGCCACCGGGCGCGCGACCATCGAAGAGTTGGGCTGGGAGTTGTTCCACTTCTACCTGGATGTGGCCAGCGGCAAGAAGCAAACGTGGGCGGAGCATCACAAGTTGCATAACGACATTACGTTGTTCAACCCGGCGCCGATCACCTAGGTCTTCTTGCTGGAATCAAGGCAGTGCCCTCATCAAGGCCTGGAGATGGGGGTAAACCTGTTTCGGGCTGTCAGCCCGGAGGATATGCCCGGACATCTCGGGCATAGGCTGCGTCGTGTAGTAGTCGGCGCAGACAAAGCCGTCAACCCAGCCATCGGCATACACCTGATGGTCGGAGCCAGCGTCTCCGACCATCAGGACGCTTCCCTGGAGCCGGCCGTTCTTGCGCCATTGCCGAACAATCTTGCTCTTGCCCCTGCTGGGGTTTATCAGTGGCGACGGTCGCGGGCACACGGCGCGTGATCCGGCCCAGAAAAGACGGTTGGCTTTAACGTCCTGTGCGTTGATATTCAGTGAGTGAGCAATGGGGGCAATCCACTCTGTGTATCCGCCGGAAAGGATATGCACTTGTGTACCTTCTTGCTGCAGGTTGTGCAGCGTTTGCACAAGCGCTGGGTCGAGGTTGCCAATGATCGCTTGGGTATAACGATGAACGTGATGCTTGCGCACGCACGCCAGGGTCTTCATCAAGTACAGCAATTCCCGGATATTGGCTTGGCCTGACAAGGCTTTGGGCACAATCAGTTTGAGTTGTTCCAGCGTTACCTGAGCGTTCGGGCTGTCGGCAATTGCCGATTTGACGATCTCAAGCGTGCTTTCGTGGTTCACCAAGGTCTGGTCGAAGTCGAAAATGACATGCGTTGCAGGGGGCGCTTTCATCGGCGTGCCTGCGCATCTATCTGGCGATAGCGGTGCTTATCCTCTCGGGTCCAGTGGGTCGCGGCAATTCCCAAGTGCTGGGCGATGCGTGCTTGTATCTGGTCGGCAAACGCTTGCCCGCTCTGATGCTCCTCGCGTTCCAGGCGTTCCAGATAGGTCATTTCGCAGACCATCCAGGGCATCATCAGCAAGCGTAGGAAACTCGCCAGGGCGGATGCATGAAGTGGGCTTGCGACCAGGCCGAACGGGAGAATCAGGCGCCCGGCCAGCGGTACGACGGGTAACTGGCGGCTCAACAGCCCAGCCCGAAAGCGATACAAGCCGTGGCCATTGTTAATGGTCGCTTCGGGGGTCGTGTAGAGAGCGGTCCCTTGGGGGTTGGTTCGCATCTTTTGCAGATTGCGGGAGAAGGTCTTCTTATCGGCACCGTTCCAGAAGTGCCCACCCGAGCATTTGATCAGCAGCAAAGCCATGAGGGCGACAACCCGGTTGTAGCCGCTGGACGCCACCAGCGTTGCTCCAGGCATCGCCAGGATTGCAAACGGATCAATCACGCTGACGTGGTTGGCGGCCACCACACAACCGCTGGTGAGCGTTGAGATTTGTCGCGGTGACAGGGCGCACTTGATGCGAATGCCCAGTATCCAGAGAAGACCTCGATACAGGATTCGCTTGGCGCCTACTGGAAGCGGCCAGGCGATCAGGCTCACTGCGATCATCGAGACCAGGCGCACACACGCCAGCACACAACCGAAGGGCAGGTAAAGTTGCCGTAGAACGCTGGGGAACGCCCAGGTTTTCCGAGTGCACAGGCCTGCTATAGAGTGAAGGGGGTCGAGTGGCGGCACTTTGTTGTTCATGGTGGCTTACTCTGCAGTGTTTTTTTCAAGCCAGCTTTTTCTGCTCGGCAGTTTTCATTCGGCGTGAGAACCGATTGATTCGCTCCAGGTTGGCAGGGCTTATTTCTTTGAAGCGTTCACACGTAAGGTCGATCTTTGTGTGAGGGCCAAAGGCGGTTTCCATCACCTCTCCTGTGAGCTCCGGCATGTGCAAGAATGCTTTGTTCATTTCCAGCGCACGGTGATGGTTGACGTTGGTCAGTGTGTAAATGCGGTCAAAACCCACGTGCAAAAACCCGTACTCAAGTGCCAGGTGGATGGCAATAAAGGGGTAGGGTGTGCCCCAGTATTTTTTGAGGAAACGATTGCCAAAGTTAATGCCATGCTCTTTTTTCGAGAATCCGGCATAACCAATAAAGGGGCCGTCCAGGCCAATGCTTACAGCCCAGCGCGACCAGTTCTGCTCGGCAATTTCTTTTTTGAACGTTGATATTTCGTTTATGGCAGCGGCCCTGTCTCGCGTGCTGCCGGCCGAAATGAACTTCATTGCCTCGGGGTCGCTGAGGAGTTCGGTATAACCCTCAACGTCTTGATCATCCCAACTTCTGATATACACGTTGTGTAAATGGTTGAAGGATTTACGCATGAGCCCCTCTCGCGCCTCGAAATAATGGTGGTTTGCTGCTGAGTTGTGATTTCGTTACAGAGGGATTTTCAGGGGCGGCAATTATGAAGAAGAGGTGTGGAGTCCCATTTATGCGTAGGAGTCTGTGTAGCGTTGTGTGCGAGGAATACGTGATGGGTGAGATCCCGTGGTTATTTCATACGAAATAGGCACAGTTCCGAGTTCAAGTTTTTTTAGTTTGTATTGATGTGTCGAAATGAAGTGCGAGCAACCAGCGCGACTGCTTTATAATCGCAACCCCTGATAACAGGACTTAAGGCTGATACAGCATGCTCGCCATTTTCCTTGCGACGCTCACCATCACCGCGCCGGTGTTTGCCATGCTGTTTCTCGGTGTGTTGCTCAAGCGCCTCAACTGGATCAACGACAACTTTATCCACACCGCCTCGTCCCTGGTGTTCAATGTCACCATGCCGGCGTTGCTGTTCCTCGGCATCCTGCATGCCGACCTGCATTCGGCGCTCAAACCGGGTTTGCTGATCTACTTTGCCGTCGCCACGCTGCTCAGCTTTGCCTTGGCCTGGGGCTGGGCGATTTTCCGTTGCAAGCGTGAAGACCGTGGCATCTATACCCAGGGCGCGTTTCGCGGCAATAACGGCGTGATCGGCCTGGCACTCGCGGCCAGTATGTACGGCGACTACGGTATCTCTCTCGGCGCGATCCTCGCCGCGCTGGTGATCCTGTTCTACAACACGTTGTCGACTATCGTGCTGGCGGTCTACAGCCCAGTCATCAAGTCCGACCCGTGGAGCATCTTCAAAAGTGTGGTGGCCAACCCGCTGATCATCAGCGTGATTGTGGCCGCCCCGTTCGCCTATTTTCAGATCGGCTTGCCGGGTTGGCTGGAAAAATCCTTGGGGTACCTGGCAGAAACCACGTTGCCGTTGGCGCTGATCTGCATTGGTGGCACCTTGTCGTTGGCCGCATTGCGCAAGAGCGGCAACATGGCCTTGAGCGCGAGCCTGATGAAAATGGTCTGGCTCCCGGTGGTCGCCACCCTGGGCGCCTGGCTGCTGGGGTTCCGAGGGCCGGAGTTGGGGATTCTGTTCCTGTATTTCGGCGCGCCGACGGCCGCTGCGAGCTTTGTCATGGCCAGGGCGGCCGAGGGCAATCATGAGCTGGCGGCGGCGATTATTGTGATCACCACCCTGATGGCGGCAGTGACCACGAATATCGGGATCTTTGTGTTGCAGGCGGGTGGTTGGATCTGAACGCTCGGGTGCCTGTGAGGGCCAATCGGGGGCAAGCCCCCTCCCACATGTGGATGGGTGAACACATTCATTGTGAGAGGGGCTTGCCCTCGATCGCTATCTGACCGTCACTGCTGATCTGCCTGATACGCCTCGATCACTTCCTGCGCCGCACGAAACGCATCAATCGCCGCCGGCACTCCGGCGTACACCGCGCAATGCAGCAGCGCTTCGCGGATCTCTTCCACGCTGCAACCATTGTTCAGCGCGCCGCGCACATGGCCCTTGAGTTCCTGCGGGCACTTCAGCGCGGTCAGGGCGGCGAGGGTGATCAGGCTGCGGGTTTTCAGCGACAACCCCTCGCGGTTCCACACACTGCCCCAGGCGTGCTCGTTGACGAAGTCCTGCAGCGGCTGGGTGAACTCGGTGGCATTGCCCAAGGCACGGTCGACGAATACATCCCCCATGACCTGGCGACGCATTTCAACCCCGGGCTTTTTTTGATCGGTCATTGCGATTCCCTCTTGTGTTGGCGGCGCCAGGCTCGCAGCGTGCTGAACAACAGAAACGCCACCAGCACTGGCAGGACGTAATACAGCATCAGTTGTTCAAGCTTGTTGGCCAGGGGCATGCCGGTGGTGAACGTCATTACATGCAGCCCGTACGCCAGGTACAGGCCCAGCAGCACAAGGCCTTCGGCACGGGTCACGCGGTAACCGGTGTAGAACACCGGCAGGCACAGCACCACCACGCCGAGCATCACCGGCAGGTCAAAGTCCAAGGCATTCGGCGAAACCGACAGCGGCGAGGGCGCGAGCAAGGCGGTCAGCCCCAAAACGCCGAGCAGGTTGAAGAGGTTGCTGCCGATCACGTTGCCCACGGCAATTTCCCGCTCGCCGCGCAGGGCGGCAATCAGCGAGGTGGCCAGGCAGGGCAGCGAGGTGCCGACACCGATCAGCGTCAGGCCGATGATGCGTTCCGACAGGCCCAGGTCGCTCGCCACGTCCACGGCAGCGCCGAGCAACAGATGCCCGGCCAGCACCAGAATCAGCAGCCCGCCTAGCATCAACAGCACGCTGCTCAGCCATGGCGCCCTGGCCACGGTGTCCAGCGTGCGTGGGCGTCGGGAGTGGCGCGTCTGGTAATGCAGCACGCCGAGGTAGGCGATCAGGGCCACGAGCAACAGCAGGCCGTCGACGGGTGTGAGCTCTTCATTGGCTGCCAGGGTAAACACCAGCAGGCCGGCCAGGATCATCACCGGGATATCCAGGCGTACCAGTTGCCGGGAGACCCGCAGCGGAATGATCAGCGCCGACAGGCCCAGGGTTACAAGGATGTTGAAGATGCTGCTGCCGATCACGCTGCCCACGGCGATATCCGTATTGCCGGCCAGGGTGGCCTGCAGGCTCACGGTCATCTGTGGCGCGCTGCTGCCGAAGGCGACGATGGTCAGGCCAATGATCAACGGCCGCACCTTGAGGCTCGCGGCCAGGCGTACGGCGGCCCGCACCAGGATTTCGGCGCCGACGATCAGCAGCAGGAGGCCGCTGACCAATTCCAGAAGGCTCCAGGGGGAGAGGGCGGTTAGTCCGAAAATGGCCGGGCCTCCATCGTCAGTTGCTCAAGGCTTGTACGCGCACGCGTGCGGTGCCGCTGCTGATCATACCCAGCTGCTCGGCGGCCTTGCGTGAAAGATCAATCAAGCGCCCACGGGTATGCGGGCCGCGATCGTTGATGCGCACAACCACGGATCTGTCGTTGTCGAGGTTGGTGACCTTGACCTGGGTGCCGAAGGGCAATCGCCGATGGGCGGCGGTCAAGGCGTTCTGGTTGAAAGGTTCACCGCTGGCAGTCTTGTTGCCATGGTGTTTGGCGCCGTAATAGGAGGCGGTGCCGGTTTCGTCGTAACCGTTGGGGTTGATGACGCCGCTGGCGCAGCCGGCCAGCAGGGAGGACAGGATCATCAGGCCGAGTAGGCGCTTCATTCAAGGTATCCCCATATCAAAGGTGGAAGGGGCTTACGTGGGAGGAGGCTTGCCCCCGATAGCGGTGTATCAGCCAAGCATTCGTCAGCTGATACTCTGCAATCGGGGGGCAAGCCCCCTCCCACCTTGGTCCGAGCCGAGCATGAGATCTCAGTCGGCCCCTTCATCGCTATCAGCCTTCAAGCTTGCTTTTCAGCAGCTCGTTCACCTGTTGCGGGTTAGCCTTGCCTTTGGAGGCTTTCATCGCCTGGCCCACAAAGAAGCCGAACATCTTGCCGCGCTTGGCTTCGTCTGCCGCACGGTATTGCTCGACCTGCTCGGCATTGGCCGCGAGCATTTCATCCAGCACGGCCGAGATGGCGCCGCTGTCGGTGACTTGCTTGAGGCCACGCTTCTCGATGATCTCGTCGGCACTGCCTTCACCGCTGGCCATGGCTTCGAACACGGTCTTGGCAATTTTGCCGGAGATGGTGTTGTCCTTGATGCGCAGCAGCATGCCGCCCAGTTGCTCGGCGGTGACGGGGGCTTCGTCGATTTCCAGGCCCTGTTTGTTCAGCAGGCTGCCCAGCTCGACCATCACCCAGTTGGCCGCCAACTTGGCGTCACCGGCGATGCTCACGACTTTTTCGAAGTAGTCGGCTTGTTCGCGGCTGGAAGCCAGCACGCTCGCATCGTAGACCGACAGGCCGAACTGCGCCTGGAAGCGTTCGCGTTTTTGCGGCGGCAATTCCGGCAGAGTAGCGCGGATGTCATTGAGGAACGAATCCTCGATCACCACCGGCAACAGGTCCGGGTCGGGGAAGTAACGGTAGTCGTTGGCTTCCTCTTTGCTGCGCATGGCGCGGGTTTCGTCTTTGTTCGGGTCGTACAGGCGGGTTTGCTGGATCACTTTGCCGCCGTCCTCGATCAGTTCGATCTGGCGACGCACTTCGGTGTTGATCGCCTTCTCGATGAAACGGAACGAGTTGACGTTCTTGATCTCGCAGCGAGTGCCGTACTCGGCCTGGCCTTTGGGGCGTACCGACACGTTGCAGTCGCAGCGCAGCGAGCCTTCGGCCATGTTGCCGTCGCAGATGCCCAGGTAACGCACCAGCGCGTGGATGGTCTTGACGTAGGCCACGGCTTCCTTGGCGCTGCGCATGTCCGGTTCGGAAACGATCTCCAGCAGCGGTGTGCCGGCGCGGTT
Source organism: Pseudomonas sp. A39 (assembly GCF_058145955.1). Lineage (NCBI taxonomy): Bacteria > Pseudomonadati > Pseudomonadota > Gammaproteobacteria > Pseudomonadales > Pseudomonadaceae > Pseudomonas > Pseudomonas sp. A39. The sequence continues at coordinate 39,836 of NZ_JBYVMD010000038.1, read as the reverse complement.
CAGGTCGATGCCGGTGGCGCCGTTGAATTCTTCATGCAGGCTTTTGCCGGCGTCTTCTTCCAAATGTGCGCGGGTTACGCCGACGCGCTTGATGGTGCCGTCTTCCAGTGGGATGTCCAGGTAACCCTTGCCGACGATCGGCAATTCCATCTGGCTGATCTGGTAGCCCTTGGGCAGGTCCGGGTAGAAGTAGTTCTTGCGCGCGAACACGTTGTGCTGGCCGATCTCGGCGTCAATCGCCAGGCCGAACATCACCGCCATGCGCACCGCTTCCTGGTTCAGCACCGGCAGCACGCCGGGCATGCCCAGGTCTACCAGGCTCGCCTGGGTGTTGGGCTCGGAGCCGAACGTGGTGGCGCTACCGGAGAAAATCTTCGATTGGGTGGCGAGCTGGGTATGAATCTCCAGCCCGATCACAACTTCCCATTGCATAGTGTTCTCCTCAGAAGCCGGTAGGGGTGCGAGTGTGCCAGTCGGTGTTCAACTGGTACTGGTGCGCCACATTGAGCAGGCGGCCTTCCTGGAAATACGGGGCGAGCAATTGCACGCCGACCGGCAGGCCATCGACGAAACCCGCGGGCATGGACAAGCCCGGCAGGCCCGCGAGGTTGGCGGTGATGGTGTAGAGGTCTTCCAGGTACTCGGCAATCGGGTCGCCGGTCTTGGCGCCGATCTTCCAGGCCGGGTTCGGCGTGGTCGGGCCGAGGATCACGTCGACTTCTTCAAAGGCCGCCATGAAGTCGTTCTTGATCAGGCGACGGATTTTCTGCGCCTTGAGGTAGTACGCGTCGTAGTAGCCCGCCGACAGGGCGTAGGCCCCGACCATGATCCGGCGTTGTACTTCGGCGCCGAAGCCTTCGCCACGGGAGCGTTTGTACAGGTCGGTGAGGTCTTTCGGGTTTTCGCAGCGGTAGCCGAAGCGCACGCCGTCGAAACGCGACAGGTTGGAAGAGGCTTCCGCTGGCGCGATCACATAGTAGGCAGGAATCGCGTGCTGGTTGTTCGGCAGGCTGATTTCCTTGATCACTGCACCGAGGCCTTCCAGCGTCTTGACGCTGTTGTGCACCAGCTCGGCGATACGCGGGTCGAGACCGGCGCTGAAGTATTCCTTCGGCACGCCAATGCGCAGGCCCTTGATCGAGGTGTTCAGGCTGGCGCTGTAGTCCGGCACGGGCTCATCGATGCTGGTGGAGTCCTGTTTATCGAACCCGGCCATACCTTGTAACAAAATTGCGCAGTCTTCAGCAGTGCGGGCCAGGGGGCCGCCCTGATCCAGGCTGGAGGCGTAGGCGATCATGCCCCAGCGGGAAACGCGACCGTAGGTCGGCTTCAACCCGGTAAGGTTGGTGAACGCCGCCGGCTGGCGGATCGAACCGCCCGTGTCGGTGGCCGTGGCAGCCGGCAGGAAACGCGCGGCAACGGCGGCGGCCGAACCACCGGACGAACCACCGGGCACGTGGTCGAGGTTCCACGGGTTTTTCACCGCGCCGTAGTAGCTCGACTCGTTGGCCGAACCCATGGCGAACTCGTCCATGTTGGTCTTGCCCAGGGTCACAGCCCCGGCGGCAGCCAGCTTGGACACCACGGTGGCGTCGTAGGGGGCCTTGAAGTTGTCGAGCATCTTCGAGCCGCAACTGGTGCGAATGCCCTGGGTGCAGAACAGGTCCTTGTGGGCGATAGGGGCGCCCAGCAGTGCGCCCTGTTCACCGTTGGCGCGACGTGCGTCGGCAGCCTTGGCCTGGCTCAAGGCCAGCTCTTCGGTGAGGCTGATGAAGCTGTTGACCTTCGGATCGTGCTCGGCGATACGCGCCAGCAGGGTCTTGGTCAGCTCTTCGGAAGAAAACTTTTTGTCGGCGAGACCGCGGGCGATCTCGGCCAGAGTCATGTGATGCATTGCAGGCTCTTTCCCTTTAGTCGATGACTTTCGGAACCAGGTACAGGCCGTTTTCGACCGCTGGCGCGATGGACTGGTAGGCCTCGCGATTATTACTTTCGGTCACGACGTCTGCGCGCAGGCGCTGGCTGGCTTCCAGCGGGTGAGCCAGGGGCTCGATGCCGTCGGTATTCACGGCCTGCATTTGGTCGACCAGCCCGAGAATACTGTTCAGGGCTGCGGTGGTCTGTGGAAGATCGTCTTCATTCAGGCCAAGCGAGGCCAAATGCGCGATTTTTTCCACATCGGAGCGTTCAAGCGTCATGGGAATCTCCAGTGGAAAACAGAACGGAGGCTGTCCGTGTGTTAGATTGTCGGAACACTACCGCATTTCTACGGTCTTACGGCCGCGATTGTGGGGGTTGGTGCACAGAAAGTCGGCCAATTTAGCACATTGGCGCCTTGCCCAAAATCCCTGTCGTTGTTAGAGTTTGCCGCACTTTTTTACCCACGCGTTGCCTAGGGTCCCTTTCCCATGTTCAAGAAACTGCGTGGCATGTTTTCCAGCGATCTTTCCATTGACCTGGGCACTGCCAACACCCTTATTTACGTGCGCGAGCGCGGTATCGTCCTGAATGAGCCATCGGTTGTGGCCATTCGGACCCATGGTAATCAGAAAAGTGTCGTTGCCGTCGGCACCGAGGCCAAGCGCATGCTCGGCCGTACACCAGGCAATATTGCTGCCATTCGTCCGATGAAAGACGGCGTGATCGCCGACTTCAGTGTCTGCGAGAAGATGCTGCAGTACTTCATCAACAAGGTTCACGAAAACAGTTTCCTGCAGCCCAGCCCTCGTGTGCTGATCTGCGTTCCATGCAAATCCACCCAGGTTGAGCGTCGTGCCATCCGTGAATCGGCCCTTGGTGCCGGTGCTCGCGAAGTGTTCCTGATCGAAGAGCCGATGGCTGCTGCGATCGGTGCCGGCCTGCCGGTAGAAGAAGCCCGCGGTTCGATGGTGGTGGATATCGGTGGTGGTACCACTGAAATCGCCCTGATTTCCCTGAACGGTGTGGTGTATGCCGAATCCGTACGCGTAGGCGGCGACCGTTTCGACGAAGCGATCATCACTTATGTGCGTCGTAACTACGGCAGCCTGATCGGCGAATCCACCGCCGAGCGCATCAAGCAGGAAATCGGTACCGCTTATCCGGGCGGCGAAGTGCGCGAAGTCGATGTTCGCGGTCGCAACCTGGCCGAAGGCGTTCCACGTGCCTTCACCCTGAACTCCAATGAAGTGCTGGAAGCTCTGCAAGAGTCCCTGGCTACTATCGTTCAGGCCGTGAAGAGCGCCCTGGAGCAATCGCCGCCGGAACTGGCTTCCGATATCGCCGAGCGTGGGCTGGTGCTGACCGGTGGTGGCGCCTTGCTGCGCGACCTCGACAAGCTGCTGGCCCAGGAAACCGGCTTGCCGGTGATCGTCGCCGAAGACCCGCTGACCTGCGTCGCCCGTGGCGGTGGCCGTGCACTGGAAATGATGGATAAACACACCATGGACCTGCTTTCCAGCGAATAAGCATTTGCTGATTAGCCCATGTTTCGCCCGCAGGCAGCACTTTGCAGTGCTGCCTGTTGGCGTTTATCTTCTTCAATCTGCATCCAGGCCGGTTAGATGCCGTATGAATAAAGAGAACATTTGCCTGGGAGGAGCGGCTTATTAAACCGCTTTTCGCCAAAGGCCCCTCATTGGGCGTACGCCTGTTGGTGCTGGTCGTGCTTTCGGTCGCGCTGATGGTGGTCGATGCCCGCTTTGCACTGCTCAAGCCCGTGCGTAGCCAGATGTCGCTGGTGTTGATGCAGACTTACTGGATCACCGACCTGCCACAACGTCTCTACCAGGGCGTGGCCAGCCAATTCGGCAGCCGCACCGAGCTGGTCGCCGAGAACGAAAAACTCAAGACCGAAAACCTGCTGTTGCAGGGGCGCATGCAAAAGCTCGCGGCCCTCACCGAGCAGAACGTTCGGCTGCGCGAGCTGCTCAATTCCTCCGCACTGGTCAACGAAAAGGTCGAAGTGGCCGAGTTGATCGGCATGGACCCCAACCCCTTCACCCATCGCATTATCATCAACAAGGGTGAGCGCGACGGTGTGGTCCTTGGCCAGCCGGTGCTCGATGCCCGTGGCCTGATGGGCCAGGTGGTTGAGCTGATGCCCTACACCTCACGGGTGTTGCTGCTGACGGACACCACCCACAGCATTCCGGTGCAGGTGAACCGCAACGGCCTGCGTGCGATCGCCAGCGGCACCGGTAACCCTGAACGGCTGGAGTTACGCCATGTGGCCGATACTGCCGACATCAAGGAAGGCGACTTGTTGGTCAGTTCCGGCCTGGGTCAGCGTTTCCCGGCGGGTTACCCGGTGGCGACCGTCAAGGAAGTGATCCACGATTCCGGCCAGCCGTTCGCCATTGTGCGTGCCGTGCCTACCGCCGCCTTGAACCGCAGCCGCTACCTGCTGCTGGTGTTCAGTGACAACCGCACCCCGGAAGAGCGCGCCAACGACGCCGCCCAGGCCCAGGAGGCGGAAGACAAACAAAACGGTACAGCGCCGATCGTTCCCACAACCGTGCCGAAACCGGCATTCGTGGGGCCGCCCGCGCCTGTCGCTGCTCCGGCAGCGCCGGTGGCCACCCCGGTCAAACCGGCAGCCCACAGCGCCCGCCCGGTTAAACCGGCAACGACTAAGCCACCGGCCACCACGCCTGCAGCCAAGCCTCCGGCAAGCGCGCCGACCACCACGCGGCAGAGGGAGGAATAATGGCCGGTACTCATTCGCGCAATGGCTGGATCGTCTGGCTGACCTTCGCCATTGGCTTGTTGCTCAGCGTTTCGCCGCTGCCGCAGTTCATGGAAATCCTGCGCCCGCTCTGGCTGGCTTTGCTGCTGGCCTTCTGGTCGCTGAACCTGCCGCACAAAGTGGGTATGGTCACGGCGATGTTCCTGGGCTTGGCCGAGGATGTGCTCTATGGCACCTTGCTGGGCCAGAACGCGTTGATCCTGACCCTGATCACCTTCCTGGTGCTGTCGTTGCAGCAGCGCCTGCGCATGTTCCCGATGTGGCAGCAGTGCCTGGTGATCCTGGTGATCTTCGGCCTGGCACAGCTTGTTCAACTGTGGCTCAGCGCCTTGACTGGCAATCGCCAGCCAACCCTGGCGCTGGTGCTGCCGGCCCTGGTCAGTGCCTTGCTGTGGCCGTGGATCAGTTTCGGTCTGCGCGGGCTGCGTCGTCGTTATAAAATCAATTGAATGGATTGCGAGGCTCTGCCTGGTTATCGAACCCTACAGGGAGAGTCTGCAATGAATTCGCTTTACTTGGCCTCGGGCTCTCCGAGGCGGCGTGAACTGCTGACCCAGATCGGTGTGCCCTTCACCGTGGTCAGCGCCGCCATTGATGAAACGCCTCTTACAAACGAAACCCCTGTTTCCTACGTCGAGCGCCTTGCGCGCGGCAAGGCAACGGCGGGTTTTGCTGCGCTTGAGCACACAACAGGCGCCTGCGTGCTGGGCGCCGATACCGCCGTGATTGTCGATGGCAAGATCCTCGGCAAACCGGTGGATCAGGCCGATGCCCTGGCCATGTTGACGGCCTTGGCGGGACGGGAACATGAAGTCCTTACCGCCATCGCGCTCACTGATGGCCAGCGCTGCGAAACGCGATGTGTCAGCAGTCGAGTGCTTTTCCGTGGGATTTCCGTCGAGGAGGCCACAACCTACTGGCACAGTGGCGAACCTCATGACAAAGCGGGCGGCTATGCTATCCAAGGCCTGGGTTCGGTGTTTGTGGCCGGGCTCAATGGCAGTTATTCCGCTGTGGTAGGCCTGCCGGTGTGTGAAACCGCGCAACTGCTCGATCAATTCGGCATACCCTGTTGGCAAAACATCACCGCGCGCTGAACGCCGTACGCCAGCGCCCAGCCTTAAGCGATCGGTCACTATTGTGAAAACGCCTGAACGAGACCCAGCCATGAGTGAAGAGATTCTGATCAATATCACGCCGATGGAATCGCGCGTGGCGGTGGTAGAGAACGGTGTTCTGCAAGAAGTGCACGTGGAGCGAACCCAGAAGCGCGGAATTGTCGGCAATATCTACAAAGGCAAGGTGGTGCGCGTATTGCCGGGCATGCAGGCGGCATTCGTCGACATCGGCCTGGACCGCGCGGCGTTTATCCATGCTTCGGAAATTTCCCTGCGCGAAGGCCCTGCGGTAGAAAGCATCAGCGCCCTGGTGCATGAAGGGCAAAGCCTGGTGGTACAAGTCACCAAGGACCCCATCGGCTCAAAGGGTGCACGCCTGACCACTCAGCTGTCGATTCCGTCGCGTTACCTGGTTTATATGCCGCGCACTGCCCATGTCGGCATTTCCCTGAAAATCGAAGACGAAGCCGAGCGCGAACGCCTGAAGAAAGTGGTCAGCGACTGCGTGGCGGCCGAAGGCATCAAGGAGGCGGGCGGTTTTATCCTGCGTACCGCCGCCGAAGGTGCCGGTGCCGATGAGATCCTGATGGACATCCGCTACCTGCGACGCCTGTGGGACCAGATCGATGCCCAGATCAAGACCATCAGTGCGCCAAGCGTTATTTATGAAGACCTGGGCCTGGCCCTGCGCACGCTGCGCGATTTGGTCAGCCCCAAGATTGAGAAAATTCGCATCGACTCGCGGGAAACTTTTCAGCGCACCACGCAGTTTGTTGCCGAGCTGATGCCGGAAATTGCCGACCGCCTGGAACATTACCCTGGCGAGCGACCGATCTTCGACCTGTATGGCGTCGAAGACGAAATCCAGAAGGCCCTTGAGCGCAAAGTGCCGCTCAAATCCGGCGGCTACTTGGTGGTCGACCCGGCGGAGGCCATGACCACCATTGACGTCAACACTGGTGCGTTTGTCGGCCATCGCAACCTTGAAGAGACCATCTTCAAGACCAACCTCGAAGCGGCGACCGCGATTGCCCGCCAGCTGCGCCTGCGTAACCTGGGCGGCATCATCATCATCGACTTCATTGACATGGAAGACGAAGAGCACCAGCGCCAAGTGTTGCGTACCCTCGAAAAGCAGCTGGAACGCGACCACGCCAAGACCAATATCATCGGCATCACCGAGCTGGGCCTGGTGCAGATGACCCGCAAGCGCACCCGCGAAAGTCTCGAGCAAGTGCTGTGCGAGCCGTGCAGCAGTTGCCAGGGGCGCGGTAAGTTGAAGACCCCGGAAACGGTTTGCTACGAGATTTTCCGGGAAATCTTACGAGAGGCACGTGCCTACCAGGCCGAAGGTTATAGAGTGCTCGCCAACCAGAAAGTGGTCGACCGGTTGCTGGACGAAGAGTCCGGTAACGTGGCCGAACTGGAGGGGTTTATCGGGCGCACCATTCGTTTCCAGGTTGAAACCATGTATTCACAGGAACAATACGACGTGGTGCTGCTCTGATCCTCATTCGTTTACTTTTCAAGAGACCGGCAGACCTTGATCTGCCGTCCGACTACCGCCTTGAGGGTCGCCTGACATGGAGCGTCTGATACGCTTTTTTGCCGCTTTGACCCGTTGGGGCCTGGGCCTCTGCGCGTTGCTGCTGGTATTGGCGGCGGTGTACGTGAGCCTCGGTCGTGAGTTGACCCCGCTGGTGGCCGAGTACCGTGCCGAAGTCGAGGCCAAGGCCCAGGCTGCGGTACAGATGCCTTTGCACATCGGCAGCCTCGAAGGCCGCTGGAGCGGCTTCGCGCCGGTATTGCTGGCCCATGATGTGATGGTGGGCGAGGGCAGCAGTGCCTTGCGCCTGGACCAGGTCGAAGTGGTGCCGGATATCTGGGCCAGCCTGATGGCCCGCGAAGTCCGCATTGCGCATCTGCAGGTCAGTGGCCTGCAACTCAGCGTCAAGGAAGATAAGGACGGGCGTTGGGCACTGCAAGGCCTGCCGGTGCAGGACGACCAGCCGCTGGACCCGGAGCAGTTGCTCAAGCGCATGCAAGTGGTCAAGCGCGTGTCCCTGCTCGACAGCCAGGTGACGTTGCAACCGTTTGACCATGCACCGGTGACCCTTACCTATGTCGGCCTGAGCCTGCACACCGGCGCCACCCGCCAACGCCTGGACGCGCGCCTGACCCTGCCCGACGGCCAGCCCCTTGCCGTCAACCTGCGCACCCGTATTCGCGCCAGCCAGTGGAAGGAGGGTGAAGTCCAGGCCTACCTGAGCCTGCCGCAAAGCGATTGGGCCAAGTGGATTCCGGCCAAGCTGACCCAACAGTGGAAACTCACCCAATTCAAGGCCGGCGGCGAATTCTGGCTGAACTGGGCCAAGGGCACCGTGCAGAGCGCGGTGGTGCGTCTCAACTCGCCGCAGGTGAAGGGCAGCTACGCCGACCGTAAGCCTGTCCATATCGAAAATCTCGCGCTCACCGCTTACCTGCAACGCAGTGACACCGGCCTCAAGGTGCTGTTCGACTCGCTGGCGATGAACCTGGGGGAGACCCGCTGGGAATCTCGCCTGCAAGTGCAACAGCGCCTGGCCACCGACAAGGAGCAGGAAGTCTGGAAGCTCCAGGCTGACCGCCTGGACCTGACGCCGATCACACCACTGCTCAACGCCCTGGCGCCGCTGCCGGAAGGTTTTGCCAAGACGATCCAGCACCTCAAGGCCACAGGCCTGCTACGCAATGTGCTGGTGGATTTTCGGCCTCAAGACACTACCGATCAAAAAGTCAGCTTCGCCGCTAACCTCGAGCGCATCGGTTTTGATGCCTACTTCGGCGCGCCGGCTGCGCGTAACGTGTCCGGCAGCATCAGCGGCGACCTGGGCCATGGCGAGTTGCGCATGGACAGCAAGGACTTTTCCCTGCACCTCGATCCGATCTTTGCCAAGCCCTGGCAGTACATCCAGGCGAATGCGCGCCTGACGTGGAAACTGGACAAAGAGGGGTTCACCCTGATTGCGCCGTATATCAAGGTGCTGGGGGAAGAGGGCAAGATCGCCGCCGATTTCCTGATTCGCCTGCATTTTGATCACAACCAGGAAGACTACATGGACCTGCGGGTCGGCATGGTCGATGGCGATGGGCGCTTCACGCCCAAATACCTGCCGGCGGTGTTGAGTCCTGCGCTGGATGAGTGGCTACGCACCGCGATCCTCAAGGGCGCAGTGGATGAAGGCTTCTTCCAGTATCAAGGTTCGTTGAACCACGATGCGCTGCCGGCCTCGCGCAATATCAGCCTGTTCTTCAAGGTGCATGATGCCGAACTGGCCTTCCAGCCGGGCTGGCCTCATGTCAGCAAGGTCAAGGGCGAGGTGTTCGTCGAGGAAAGTGGTGTGCGTATCCTGGCCAGCAAGGGCCAGTTGCTCGACACCAAGGTCAAGGACATCTACGTCAATATTCCCCACGCACCTGAAGGCAAAGACAGCCATCTGCTGCTCACGGGTGGGTTTGCCGGTGGCTTGGGCGATGGTCTGAAAATCCTCCAGGACGCGCCGATCGGCACGGCATCGACGTTTGCCGGCTGGAAAGGTGAGGGCGACTTGCAAGGCAGCCTTGACCTGGACATTCCGCTGGCCAAGGGCGCAGAGCCGAAAATCGTGGTGGACTTCAAAACGGATAAGGCGCGCCTGCAACTGGCTGAGCCCACCTTGGACCTGACCCAGCTCAAGGGCGACTTCCGTTTCGACAGCGCCAAGGGCCTCAGTGGCCAGAACATCACAGCCCAGGCGTTCGACCGGCCAATCACCGCGCAGATCTTTGCCGACGGCAAACCGGGCAACATCAGCACACGCGTGGTTGCCAAGGGCCAGGTGACGGTCAAGCGGCTGACGGATTGGCTGAAAATTACCCAGCCGTTACCGGTGTCCGGCGATATTCCGTACCAGTTGCAACTGACTCTGGACGGCGCCGACAGCCAGTTGATGGTCAGCTCCAACCTCAAGGGCGTGGCAGTGGACTTGCCGGCGCCGTTCGGCATGCCGGCCAGCCAAGGGCGTGACAGTGTGTTCCGCATGACGTTACAAGGGGCCGAGCGCCGTTATTGGTTCGATTACGGTGAGTTGGCCAACTTTACCTTTGCTGCGCCGCCGGACAAATTCAATGACGGTCGCGGTGAGCTGTTCCTTGGTGATGGCGACGCCGTGCTACCGGGTGCCAAAGGATTGCGCATTCGCGGTGTGTTGTCGGAGCTCGATATCGATCCCTGGAAGAAACTGGTGGAGCGCTATGCCGGGAACGATCCGGGCGGCAGCGCCAAGCAATTGCTGAGCGGCGCCGACTTCAAGGTAGGCAAGCTGACTGGGCTTGGCACCCAGTTCGATCAGGTCACTTTGCAGCTGGACCGCAAACCTGCGGCGTGGGGTTTGCAACTCGACAGCCAGCAGGCCAAGGGCACGGTTAACGTGCCCGACGCCAAAGGCGCGCCGATTGCGATCAACCTGCAATACGTGAAGCTGCCGGCGGTGGACCCAACGGTGCAAGCGGACGAAAACGCGCCGGACCCCTTGGCGAGTATCGATCCCAAGGATATTCCCGCGCTGGATATCGCCATCGACCAGTTGTTCCAAGGCCCGGACCTGATAGGTGCGTGGTCGCTGAAGATTCGCCCGACGGCCAAGGGCCTGGCCTTCAACAACCTGGACCTGGGCCTCAAGGGCATGCAGCTCAAGGGCGCCGGTGGTTGGGAAGGTGCGGCGGGTGACAGCAGCAGTTGGTACAAGGGCCGCTTGGACGGCAAGAACATTGGCGATGTGCTCAAGGGCTGGGGTTATGCGCCTACCGTCACCAGCCAGGACTTCCACCTGGATGTGGACGGACGTTGGCCCGGTTCGCCGGCCTATGTGGGGCCCAAGCGTTTCTCCGGCAGCCTGGATGCGGCATTCCGCAATGGCCAGTTTGTGGAAGTGGAAGGCGGCGCCCAGGCCCTGCGGGTATTCGGCCTGCTGAACTTCAACTCCATCGGGCGCCGGCTGCGCCTGGACTTCTCGGACTTGCTCGGCAAAGGCTTGAGTTATGACCGGGTAAAAGGCTTGTTGGCGGCCAGTAACGGTGTGTTCGTGACCCGTGAGCCGATCACCATGACCGGGCCTTCCACTAATCTGGAACTGAATGGCACTCTGGACCTGGTGGCTGACCGCGTTGATGCCAAGTTGCTGGTAACGCTGCCGGTGACCAACAACCTGCCGATCGCGGCGTTGATCGTTGGCGCGCCCGCGATTGGCGGTGCGTTGTTCCTGATCGACAAGTTGATTGGTGATCGGGTTTCCCGCTTCGCCAGCGTGCAATACAAAGTGGAAGGGCCATGGAAGGACCCGAAAATCACCTTCGACAAGCCATTTGAAAAGCCAAACTGAGAGCCTGTGGAGTAGCATGGCCGTACGCCCCTTACGGAGAGTCGGCCCATGTCCTTTGCGGTAATTCAAATGGTCAGCCAGAGCGATGTGCTGGCCAACCTGGCCCAGGCCCGTCGTTTGCTGGAGCAGGCTGCGGCAGGCGGTGCAAAGCTGGCGGTGCTGCCGGAAAACTTCGCTGCCATGGGCCGCCGCGACGTGGCGGATATCGGTCGCGCCGAGGCGTTGGGCGAAGGCCCGATCCTGCCATGGTTGAAACAGACCGCCCGCGACCTCACCTTATGGATAGTGGCGGGGACTTTGCCGCTGCCGCCGAAGGATCAACCGCACGCCAAGTCCAACGCTTGCTCGCTGCTGGTCGACGATCAGGGCGAAATCGTTGCCCGTTACGACAAGCTGCACCTGTTCGATGTGGATGTCGCCGATGCTCGCGGTCGTTATCGCGAATCCGACGACTATGCTTTCGGGGGCAATGTGGTGGTGGCGGATACGCCCGTCGGTCGCTTGGGCCTGACGGTGTGTTACGACTTGCGCTTCCCCGAGCTGTACAGCGAATTGCGCGCGGCGGGGGCCGAATTGATTACTGCGCCGTCGGCGTTTACGGCAGTGACCGGCGCGGCGCACTGGGATGTGCTAATTCGCGCTCGTGCCATCGAGACCCAGTGCTACCTGCTGGCGGCCGCCCAAGGTGGTGTGCATCCGGGGCCACGGGAAACCTATGGCCATGCAGCGATTGTCGACCCCTGGGGACGCGTGCTGGCACAACAGGATCAAGGCGAAGCGGTGCTGCTGGCCGAACGCGATAGCAGTGAACAGGCGTCGATAAGGGCGCGCATGCCGGTGGTCAACCATCGGCGCTTTTTCTCGCAGGGCGCACAGCGACCTGCTTCGGAACGATGAATTTAAGGCCCTACCTATGAGCGAGTTGTTGTCCTCAGTCAGTGAACACCTCCTGGCACCCGGTGGCGTGACCATCGAAAGTTTGCAAACCGTGCTGGGCGATCTCGCCGGGCCCGGCATCGACGCGGCCGACCTGTATTTCCAGGGCCAGATCTCCGAGTCCTGGGCCCTTGAAGACGGGATCGTCAAGGAAGGCAGCTTCAACTTGGATCAAGGGGTGGGTGTCCGTGCGCAATCCGGTGAAAAAACCGGTTTTGCCTACAGTAACGCAATCACCCTGGAAGCCTTGGGCCTGGCGGCGCGTGCCGCGCGTTCGATCTCCCGTGCCGGGCAAAATGGCACGGTGCAGGCATTCAGCACCCAGGACGTGGCGCAGTTGTACGCGCCGGATAATCCCCTGGAAGTGATCAGCCGTGCGGAAAAGGTCGAGTTGCTCAAGCGTATCGACGCCGCCACCCGTGCCCTTGACCCGCGTATCCAGCAAGTCACCGTCAGCATGGCGGGTGTGTGGGAACGAATCCTGGTGGCGTCCACCGATGGTGGCCTGGCGGCTGATGTGCGGCCGTTGGTGCGTTTCAATGTCAGTGTGATCGTCGAACAGAACGGTCGCCGCGAACGCGGTGGGCATGGCGGCGGCGGGCGTACCGACTACCGTTATTTCCTCACCGACGACCGTGCCATGGGCTACGCCCGTGAAGCGTTGCGCCAAGCATTGGTCAATCTGGAAGCCATTCCGGCGCCGGCCGGTACCTTGCCGGTGGTGCTGGGTTCGGGCTGGTCCGGCGTGCTGCTGCACGAGGCCGTCGGCCATGGCCTGGAAGGTGACTTCAACCGCAAGGGCAGTTCGGCCTACAGCGGGCGCATGGGCGAGATGGTTGCGTCCAAGCTCTGCACGATCGTGGATGACGGCACCCTGGCCGGGCGCCGTGGTTCGCTGAGCGTCGATGACGAGGGCACGCCGACCGAGTGCACCACCTTGATCGAGAACGGTGTGCTCAAGGGCTACATGCAAGACAAACTCAACGCCCGCCTGATGGGCGTGGCACGCACCGGTAACGGTCGCCGTGAATCCTACGCGCACCTGCCGATGCCACGCATGACCAACACCTACATGCTCGGTGGCGAAAGCGATCCTGCGGAAATCATCGCCTCGGTGAAACGCGGCATCTACTGCGCCAACCTCGGTGGCGGCCAGGTGGATATCACCAGCGGCAAGTTCGTGTTTTCCACCAGCGAGGCGTACCTGATCGAAGACGGCAAGATTACCGCGCCGGTCAAGGGCGCAACGTTGATCGGTAATGGTCCGGAAGCCATGAGCAAGGTGTCGATGGTGGGTAACGACCTGTCGCTGGACAGCGGCGTGGGTACGTGCGGGAAAGATGGGCAGTCGGTGCCGGTGGGTGTCGGCCAGCCAACGCTGAAGATTGATGCGATCACCGTGGGTGGCACGGGGTCGTAAGCGGTGGAGCTTCGGGTGGCGAAGACCGCCACCCGGGGAAGGGCATCAACGCAGACCGCGTTGAGTCTCGTCCAGCTCACGGATGTATTTGAAGATTTTACGGCTGGTGGCCGGCGCCTTGTTATGCGCCTGCTCGTGCTGGGCTTGACGGATCAGGGAACGCAGTTGCTGGCGGTCCGCGTCCGGGTAGTCCAACACGAATTTCTCCAGCACCCCGTCATCGCCCGCGATCAGGCGGTCACGCCAACGCTCCAGGTTATGGAAGCGTTCGTTGTACTGGCGAGTGGAGGCATCGGTTTGATCAAGCAAAGCCAGAATGGCGTCAGTGTCCTGATCGCGCATGAGTTTGCCGATAAACATGATGTGCCGTTTACGCGCGATATTCGCGGTGTGCTTGGGTGCGTCCGCAAGAGCCCGGCGCATTTCGTCGGTCAGTGGCAGTTTTGCAATCAAGTCTTTCTTGAGCGTTGTAAGGCGCTCGCCCAGGTCAACCAGAGCATGCAGCTCACGTTTGACCTGGGTTTTGCTTTTCTCCCCATCGAGGGAGTCGTCGTAAGAATCAACCATGGTGGCAGTCCGCAAAGAAACGCCGCCATGATAACCAGTCGGGGGCCGCTTGTCCGGCCCGGTCGCTCGATGGCCTTAACCGAAAGCAGAATTTGAGTGGAGAAAACCATGAGTGCAGCCCAAAGCGTCGGTCCACAAGCGTTACCGGCACTGCAGGAACAAGTCGAGCAGATCCTTGCCGAGGCCAAGCGCCAGGGGGCCAGTGCCTGTGAAGTGGCGGTATCGCTGGAGCAGGGGTTGTCGACATCGGTTCGTCAGCGGGAAGTGGAGACGGTTGAGTTCAACCGCGACCAAGGCTTTGGCATCACTTTGTATGTCGGACAGCGCAAAGGTTCTGCCAGTACCTCGGCCAGTGGCCCGGAAGCGATTCGCGAGACCGTCGCGGCGGCGTTGGCGATTGCCAAGCACACCTCTGAGGATGAAAGCTCGGGTTTGGCCGACAAGGCACTGATGGCCAAGGACTTGAAGGATTTTGATCTGTTCCACGCCTGGGACATCACGCCCGAGCAGGCCATCGAGCAGGCGCTGACGTGTGAAGCGGCGGCGTTCGATGCCGATGCCCGCATCAAGAACGCTGATGGCACCACGTTGAGCACCCATCAGGGCTGTCGCGTGTATGGCAACAGCCATGGTTTTATCGGCGGTTATGCGTCGACTCGTCATAGCCTGAGCTGCGTGATGATCGCCGAGGCCAACGGCCAGATGCAGCGCGATTACTGGTATGACGTGAACCGCCAGGGTGATTTGCTGGCAGACCCGGTCAGTATCGGCCAGCGTGCTGCACAGCGTGCGGCGAGCCGCCTGGGCGCGCGCCCTGTGCCGACCTGTGAAGTGCCGGTGCTGTTTTCGGCGGAACTGGCCGGTGGCTTATTTGGCAGTTTCCTGGGAGCGATCTCCGGTGGCAACCTGTACCGCAAGTCCTCGTTCCTGGAAGGGGCGATTGGCCAGAAACTGTTTCCCGAGTGGCTGACCATCGATGAACGTCCCCACCTGATGCGTGCTATGGGGAGCACGTCGTTTGATGGCGATGGCTTGGCGACTTATGCCAAGCCGTTCGTCGAAAGCGGCGAGTTGGTCTCCTACGTCCTGGGCACTTATGCCGGGCGCAAACTGGGCCTGCCAAGCACTGCCAACTCCGGCGGGGTGCATAACCTGTTCGTCACCCATGGCGATGAAGACCAGGCGGCGCTGTTGCGGCGGATGGGGCGTGGCCTGCTGGTGACTGAGTTGATGGGGCACGGGCTGAACATGGTCACGGGCGATTATTCCCGTGGCGCGGCGGGTTTCTGGGTGGAAAACGGCGAGATTCAGTTTGCCGTCCAGGAAGTGACAATTGCCGGCAACATGCGCGATATGTTCAAGCAGATCGTTGCCGTCGGAAACGACCTGGAATTGCGCAGCAATATCCGTACGGGTTCGGTGTTGATCGAGCGGATGACCGTCGCCGGTAGCTGATCCTTCCAACACGCTTCAACAAAAAAGGCGTGCCATCTTCAAGATGGCGCGCCTTTTTTTGTGGCCGCGTGTCAGTGGGATTAACGTGTCACTCTTGTTTTGATTCTCAATATCATTTAATAATAAATATCATTACCGAATGAGTGTGGATCATGAGTTCTGTCCTGCATGAGGATCCTTACCTTGAAAGCTGGCGCTGGATGAGTCGCCAGATTCGCTGCGGCCTCGATCCCAACGAGCCGCGCCTGATCGAACATTACCTCAATGAGGGTCGATACCTGGCGTGCTGCACCGCGACCCATCCGTGGACGATCGCTGAAACCTCATTTCGCCTGTTGCTCGACACCGCCAGCGATATTGCACTGCCCTGGCACTGGCGCTCCGTGTGCCTGGACCAGGCCTGGCGCCCCCTACGTGACCTGGAAAAACTCTCCCACTGTGCCTGCCGCCTCAAGCGCTGGCAGACCTTTGCCTGGCAATTGGCGACCTGCGAATTGCTGCCGTCTATTTCTGTTTCTGACCTGGTGCAAGGATCTAACGATGAGTAACACCCGTATCGAACGCGACAGCATGGGCGAACTGCAAGTGCCTGCCGAGGCCCTGTATGGTGCGCAAACCCAACGCGCGGTGAACAACTTTCCGATCAGCAACCAACGCATGCCGGCGCAATTCATCCGCGCCCTGATCCTGGCCAAAGCCGCTGCTGCCAAGGTCAACGTCGATCTCAAGCAAATCAGCGAAGGGCAGGGCAAGGCCATTGTCGATGCCGCCCAGGGCTTGCTGGAAGGCGACTTCATGCAGCACTTCCCGGTGGATATCTTCCAGACCGGCTCCGGCACCAGCTCCAATATGAACGCCAACGAAGTGATTGCGACCCTCGCCAGCCGTGTGCTGGGCGAGTCGGTCAACCCGAACGACCACGTGAACTGCGGCCAAAGCAGCAACGACATCATTCCAACCACCATCCACGTCAGCGCCGCGTTGGTCTTGCACGAGCAAACGCTGCCGGCCCTGCTGCACCTGGTGCAGGTGATCGAGCGGAAGGCTGAAGAGGTTCACCCGTTCATCAAGACCGGCCGCACGCACCTGATGGACGCCATGCCGGTGCGCATGAGCCAAGTGCTCAACGGTTGGGCGCAGCAGCTCAAGGCCAATATCGGTCATCTGCAGGACCTTCTGCCGAGTCTTCAGGCGCTTGCCCAGGGCGGCACGGCGGTCGGTACCGGGATCAACGCCCACCCTGAATTTGCTGCGCGTTTCAGCCAGCAACTGAGCAGCCTGACCGGCGTGAAATTCACCCCCGGCAAAAACCTGTTCGCCTTGATTGGCTCCCAGGACACTGCCGTCGCCGTGTCCGGCCAATTGAAGGCCACCGCCGTGTCGCTGATGAAAATCGCCAACGACCTGCGCTGGATGAACTCCGGTCCGCTCGCCGGCTTGGGTGAAATTGAGTTGGAAGGCCTGCAGCCTGGCTCTTCGATCATGCCTGGCAAGGTCAATCCGGTGATTCCTGAAGCGACTGCCATGGTCGCCGCGCAAGTCATCGGGAATGACACGGTGATCACCGTCGCCGGTCAGTCGGGCAATTTCGAGCTGAACGTGATGCTGCCGATCATCGCGCAGAACCTGTTGAGCAGTCTTGAGCTGCTGGCCAACGCCAGCCACCTGCTGGCGGACAAGGCCATCGCCAGTTTCAAGGTCAATGAAGCGAAGCTAAAAGAAGCGCTGTCGCGCAACCCGATCCTGGTCACCGCACTCAACCCGATCATCGGTTATCAAAAAGCTGCTGAAATCGCCAAGAAGGCCTATCAGCAAGGCCGTCCGGTGATTGACGTCGCTCTCGAGCACACCGACTTGCCGCGTAGCCAACTGGAGATCCTGCTGGACCCGGAAAAGCTCACGGCCGGCGGCGTGTAATCACCGACCCTGCTTTGGAGGCTCACCATGGAGCACTGGAAACGCACGATCGAACGGGCCAATCGCTGCTTTATGGCAGGCGAGCTGGTCGACGCTCGCGAGGCCTATTTGCAAGCCCTGGCCCTGGCCCAAGTGTTGTTCGAACGCTGGGCGGATGCCGACGAAGCAGTGGCGGCGTGCGTCATTTCCCATCACAACCTGGCGGACCTGCACCTGCGCCTGAACCAGCCGGAGGAGAGCGCGGAATACCTCTGCGCTATCCACCAGCGCCTGCTGCAGACCATGCAGGACCCGCGACTCAGCCCGCAGTTGCGGGAAGCGGCCCTGCGCCAGAGCAGCAAAACCTACGTCGAGCTGTTGAATTTCATCAGCGATCACGGCGAGTACCCGCGTACTCATCGCTTGCTGGGCGGCACTGCGGCACAGCCGACCACTCCTCAATACGGAGCACATTGATATGACTTACACCTTGCCTGCCTTGCCTTACGCGTACGACGCCTTGGAGCCGCATATTGATGCGCAAACCATGGAGATCCACTACAGCAAGCATCACCAGACTTACATCAACAACCTCAACGCTGCGGTAGAGGGCACTGAATTCGCTGGCTGGCCGGTCGAGAAGCTGGTGTCCAGCGTGCAGCAACTGCCGGAAAAACTGCGTGCCGCCGTGATCAACCAGGGCGGCGGCCATGCCAACCACTCGTTGTTCTGGGCGGTGATGTCGCCCAAAGGTGGTGGCAAACCCGAAGGTGCATTGAGCAAAGCCATTGATGAACAGCTTGGCGGTTTTGATAGCTTCAAGGAGGCCTTCACCAAAGCGGCGTTGACGCGTTTCGGCAGCGGTTGGGCGTGGCTGAGTGTCACCCCGCAAAAGACCCTGGTGGTGGAGAGCAGCGGCAACCAGGACAGCCCACTCATGAACGGCAACACGCCGATCCTCGGCCTGGACGTGTGGGAACACGCCTATTACCTGCTGTACCAGAACCGCCGCCCGGAATACATCAACGCCTTCTACAGTGTTATCAACTGGCCAGAAGTTGCAGACCGCTACCAGGCCGCCGTGGCCTGACATCCACCTTCATAACAAGACCTAAGGCCGACTATGGGCACTGAAACACTGGCGATCAGCAGCGGGCGAATGTTTCGTTATGCGTTTGGCTCGCTGCTGCTACTGGCAGGTACTGCATTGCTGGTGGCCCACGGGCTGGCCTGGCTGGACCTGGAACCGCGGATTCTACGCGCCCTGCAGGGCGGCTCCATTTGCGCGCTCGGCACTGCGCTCGGTGCGGTCCCGGTGCTGGTGATTCGCCATATGCCGGTGGCGTTGAGCGATACATTGCTGGGCTTTGGTGCGGGGGTCATGTTGGCGGCGACGGCGTTTTCGCTGATCGTGCCGGGCATTGCCGCGGCAGAAGGCTTGGGGCTTTCGCCCTGGAGCGCCAGCGGCTTGTTCAGCTTCGGCATCATGCTGGGAGCGTTCGGGCTGTATCTGGTTGACCGCAAGGTCTCCGGTGCCAGTCCGGAAATGCTGGTCGGCACGCCGGATAAACCGGTGATCCCGCCGCGTATCTGGCTGTTTGTGTTTGCCATCATCGCCCACAACATTCCCGAAGGCATGGCGGTCGGTGTATCCGCTGGCGGCGGTATGCCGGATGCCGACAGCCTTGCCATGGGGATTGCCCTGCAAGACGTGCCCGAAGGCCTGGTGATTGCGTTGGTCTTGGCCGGGGCAGGCATGTCGCGGGTCAAGGCGTTCCTGATCGGCGCGGCGTCAGGTCTGGTGGAGCCCGTGTTTGCTGTGCTCTGTGCCTGGCTGGTAAGCCTGGCAGAAGTGCTATTACCGTTGGGCCTGGCCCTGGCCGCTGGTGCGATGCTGCTGGTCGTCACTCACGAGGTGATCCCCGAGTCGCGCCGCAATGGTCACGAAAAGCTCGCCAGCCTGGGTTTATGCATCGGTTTTTGTTTGATGATGGTGATGGACACGGCGCTGGGGTGAGGTCGTTGCGACTTCATCCCGCTTCAAAGGGTGAGTTTACTCACCCTCATCGAAGTAGTTATTGATCAGCGCCACCAGGGCGTCCATCGCTTCCTGCTCTTGCTCACCTTCTGTCTTCAAGTGAATCTTGGTGCCTTTGCCGGCGGCCAGCATCATCATGGCCATGATGCTTTTGCCATCGACCATGGACTCTGGCGTGCGTCCGGCGCGGATCTGGCAAGGAAACTGTCCGGCAACGCCGACGAACTTGGCTGACGCCCGGGCGTGCAAGCCCAGCTTGTTGATGATTTCAATTTCCAGAGCGGGCATCGCGCAGGTGTTCCTTTCAGCTGAGGTCGCGGTGGCGGACCTGGACGTTCTTGAGGGTTTTTTGCAGCACCTGGCCCAGGCGCTCGGTCAGATAGACGGAGCGGTGGTGACCGCCGGTGCAGCCGATGGCAATGGTGACATAGGCCCGATTGCTGGCAGCAAATCGGGGTAACCATTTGAGCAAGTAGCTGGAAATGTCCTGGAACATCTCCTCCACATCCGGTTGTGCAGCCAGGTAATCGGCGACGGGCTGATCCAGTCCGGACTGATCACGCAGTTCCGGCTTCCAATAAGGGTTGGGCAGGCATCGCACATCGAATACCAAGTCGGCGTCGACCGGCATGCCGCGCTTGAAACCAAACGACTCCACCAGAAACGCCGTGCCTGGCTCCGGTTGGTTCAGCAGGCGCAGCTTGATGGCATCGCGCAGCTGGTACAGGTTAAGGCTGGTCGTGTTGATCTTGAGGTCGGCGAGGTCAATGATCGGTCCCAGCAGCTTGGTTTCATCTTCGATGGCTTCTGCCAGCGAGCGATGAGGGCTGCTGAGGGGGTGACGCCGGCGGGTTTCGGAGAACCGCTTGAGCAGTGTCTCTTCGTCGGCATCCAGGTACAGCACATCGCAATGAATGTGCTTGGCCCGCACTTCCTCGAGCAATTGCGGGAATCGCTCCAGGTGGCTGGGCAGGTTGCGGGCATCAATCGAAACGGCGACCAGGGGTTGAGCCAGTTCGGTGTGGATCAACGCGCGTTCTGCCAATTCCGGCAGCAGGCCGGCGGGCAGGTTGTCGATGCAATAGAAACCGTTGTCCTCAAGAACATTGAGGGCGGTACTTTTACCCGAGCCGGAGCGGCCGCTGACGATGATCAAGCGCATGGTTACTGCCCGTTCTGTTCATCCAGGACAACCTGGTACAGCGCCTCATTGCTGCTGGCGCTGCGCAGTTTGTCGCGTACGTCCTTGCGGTCGAGCATGCTGGCGATCTGCCGGAGCAGTTCCAGGTGCGCATCGGTGGCAGCTTCCGGGACCAGCAGAACGAACAGCAGGTCGACCGGGGCACCGTCGATGGCGTCGAAATCGATAGGGGCGTCCAGGTGCAGCAGGGCGCTGACAGGAGTCTCGCAGCCTTTGAGGCGGCAGTGGGGAATGGCGATGCCGTTGCCAAAACCGGTCGAGCCAAGTTTTTCACGGGCAATCAGTGCCTCATACACAGCTTGCGTATCCAGTTCGGGCACTTCACGGCCGATCAGGTTGGCAATTTGTTCGAGGGCGCGTTTTTTACTGCCGCCCGGCACGTTCACGAGGGAACGGCCGGGGGTCAGGATGGTTTCAAGTCGGATCATGGGGGGAGAGTTAACGACCTGTACCTTGCATCAGGTGCAGATTCTTTTCCTTATGCTTTATGAGTTGGCGGTCCAGCTTGTCGTAGAGCGAGTCGATCGCCGCGTACATGTCTTCATGTTCCGCATTGGCGACGAGCTTGGCATTCGGAACATGCAGGGTGGCCTCGATTTTCTGCTTGAGCTTGTCGACCTCCATGATGACCTGCACGTTGGTGATCTTGTCAAAATGCCCCGCAAGCTTGTTCAACTTGCTTTCGGTGTACTCACGCAGGGGCTTGGTAACTTCCAGTTGGTGTCCACTGATGTTGACTTGCATACAGCTTCTCCTTCGTTGCCAGTGCATAACGCGACGGGTAGGAATACCCGCCACTGGTCTGCATTTTAAAACTGCCTGCGCGTCGATCACGCTGCGTTAAAAACAGGCTGATCGCCGCTCGGCGAGTTTTAAAACGCATCCCGGAACGCTGTGGCCCGTCCGTCACATCAAACGCTTACGCTCGCTGGAAGGCGCGATCCCGAGGGATTCGCGGTACTTGGCGACGGTTCGACGGGCGACCTGAATGCCTTGTGCCTCCAGTAAACCAGCGATCTTACTGTCACTCAATGGCTTTTTCTGATTTTCAGCAGCAACCAGTTTTTTGATGATCGCGCGGATCGCCGTGGACGAGCATTCACCGCCTTCGGAGGTGCTGACGTGGCTGGAGAAAAAGTATTTCAGTTCATAAATACCCCGAGGGGTATGCATGAATTTTTGCGTGGTCACCCGGGAAATCGTTGATTCATGCATGCCGACCGCTTCGGCGATGTCATGCAGCACCAGCGGTTTCATCGCTTCGTCGCCGTACTCCAGGAAGCCGCGCTGATGCTCGACGATCTGGGTGGCGACTTTCATCAGGGTTTCGTTTCGGCTTTGCAGGCTCTTGATGAACCAGCGCGCTTCCTGCAACTGGTTGCGCATGAAGGTGTTGTCGGCACTGGTATCGGCGCGACGTACGAAGCCGGCGTATTGCGGGTTCACCCGCAGGCGCGGCACCGATTCCTGGTTCAGCTCTACCAGCCAGCGCTCGTTGTCCTTGCGCACGATCACATCGGGAACCACGTATTCGGCTTCGCTCGATTCGATTTGTGAGCCAGGACGCGGGTTGAGGCTCTGTACCAGCTCGATGACCTGGCGCAGGTCGTCTTCCTTGAGCTTCATGCGGCGCATCAACTGGCTGTAGTCGCGGCTGCCCAGCAGGTCGATGTAATCGGTCACCAGGCGCTGGGCTTCGGCGAGCCAGGGGGTCTTGGCCGGTAACTGGCGCAATTGCAGCAACAGGCATTCGCTGAGGGTGCGTGCGCCGATGCCGGCGGGCTCGAACTGTTGGATGCGGTGCAGGACGGCTTCGATCTCGTCCAGCTCGATATCCAGCTCCGGATCGAAGGCTTCAAGAATTTCTTCGAGCGTCTCGTCCAGGTAACCCTGATTGTTGATGCAGTCGATCAGGGTCACGGCGATCAAGCGATCGGTGTCCGACATCGGCGCAAGGTTCAGTTGCCACAGCAGGTGGCTCTGCAGGCTCTCGCCAACGGAGGTGCGGGTGGTGAAGTCCCACTCATCATCGTCATTGCTGGGCAGGCTGCTGGCGCTGGTCTGGTAGACGTCTTCCCAGGCCGTGTCGACCGGAAGCTCGTTGGGAATGCGTTCGTTCCATTCGCCTTCCTCAAGGTTATCCACCGTAGGGGCGGTTTCCTGGTAGGAGGGTTCCTGCACGTCGGGATTGGGTTTTTGCTCGATATTATCGGCCAGCGGGTCTGCATTATCGAAGTCGTCGCCTTCCTCCTGGCGTTCGAGCATCGGATTGGACTCCAGGGCCTCCTGGATTTCCTGTTGCAGGTCCAGGGTCGACAATTGGAGCAGGCGGATGGCCTGTTGCAGCTGCGGTGTCATCGTCAGCTGCTGGCCCATTCTCAGGACTAGCGATGGTTTCATGGCAGGGGCTTAACACCTTATTCGCCGGCGCAATGCGCCATCCACGACAGGGCGCGTGAGCGCCAAACATAAGCAAATTATATGCCTGATGTCGGGGGCTTTGCCTAGAGCGCGGTAACAATAAAAATCCGGAGGTTTTCATTGACTCCCGCGCACCTTGGCGAACAGCCGTGACACCACGGTGTTTACAGGCGGAACTCGTGACCCAGATACACTTCCTTGACCAGCTCGTTGGCCAGGATGGTGGCGGAATCACCTTCGGCGATCAGCTGGCCATCGTTGACGATATACGCTGTTTCGCAGATATCGAGGGTCTCACGGACGTTGTGGTCGGTGATCAGCACGCCAATGCCCTTGGCCTTGAGGTGATGGATGATCTGCTTGATGTCGCCCACCGAGATCGGGTCGACGCCCGCAAACGGTTCGTCCAGTAGGATGAACTTGGGCGCAGTGGCCAGGGCGCGGGCGATTTCCACACGGCGACGCTCACCGCCGGACAGGCTCATGCCGAGGTTGTCGCGGATATGGTTGATGTGGAACTCCTGCAGCAGGCTTTCCAGCTCCTTGCGACGGCCGTCACGGTCGAGCTCCTTGCGGGTCTCGAGGATGGCCATGATGTTATCGGCGACCGACAGTTTGCGGAAGATCGACGCTTCCTGCGGGAGATAGCCGATACCGGCGCGGGCGCGGCCGTGCATCGGCTGGTGGCTCACGTCCAGGTCGTCGATCAGCACGCGGCCCTGATCCGCCTGGACCAGGCCGACGATCATGTAGAAGCAGGTGGTCTTACCGGCGCCGTTAGGGCCGAGCAAGCCGACGATCTGGCCGCTGTCGATCGACAGGCTGACGTCGCGCACGACCTGACGGCTTTTATAGGCCTTGGCCAGATGCTGGGCTTTCAGGGTTGCCATTACTCGGCCTTCTTCTTCGGCTGGATGACCATGTCGATCCGTGGACGAGGTGCAGTGACCTTGTTGCCATTGGCGCGACCGGCGTTAGCGATCTGTTTCACGGTGTCATAGGTGATCTTTTCACCTTCCGTGGAGTTGCCGTCCGGGCTGAGTACTTTCGCCTGGTCGATCAGTACGATGCGGTTCTGCTGGGCGTGATACTGGATGGTCTTGCCGTAGCCCTTCATCGGACCGGTATCGGCAGCGGACTGCTTCTGTTCGAAGTAAGCCAGGTTGCCGACCGAGGTCACCACATCAATGTCGCCAGCCGGGGTGCGAGTCAGGGTCACGGTATTGCCGGTGATCTTCATCGAACCTTGGGTGATGATCACGCCGCCGGTATAGGTGGCGACGCCTTGTTTATCATCCAACTGCGCATCGTCAGCCGAGATGTGGATCGGTTGCTGGCTATCGTTCGGCAGAGCCCAGGCGCTCACGCTTCCCAGTGCTGCGCCCAGACCGAGCAAAATAGGGAGAGTTTTAACGAGCCTCATACTGTCCTCTTACGTTCGATAGCAGGTGTATCCTGCTTTCTTTCAAATACGCTTTCATTCCCTTGCCAGTCGATACACCGCCAGCGCCGTCGATTCTAACGTCTTGCTCGGTCTGCGCATATTGCTTCTGCGGGAATACGGTCATGCGACTGCTGGTAATCACGGTCTCACGTTTTTTATCGTCAGTGCGCGCAACGCGCACCGAGTCGATCAGCTCCACCTCGGTACCGTCCGGGTTGACCTCGCCACGTTTGCTGGTGACGTGCCATGGGAACTCGGTACCGCGGTAAATGTTCATGTCGGGGTTGGTCAGCAGGGTGACTTCGCTGGCCTTGACATGTTCGACCTTGTCCGAGGTCATCTCGTACTGCACTTTGCCGTCGGGCAGGAACTGCACGCTCTTGGCATTGGTGGCGTAATAGTCGATAGCGCCTTCGTCAACCTGCGCGGCAGGCTGGTCGAGAAAGCGCTCCGGGCTGATATTCCAGTAGCCCACCGCCAGGAACAGTGCGGCGATGACCCCGAATAACAGGAAGTTGCGAATCTTTTTGCTCAGCATAAAACGCTCTATAAGTAGGCGGCGTGGGCCGCTTCAAGGCTACCCTGGGCTCGCAGGATCAGCTCGCAGAACTCGCGTGCGGCGCCTTCACCGCCACGGGCGGTAGTGATGCCATGGGCGTGCTCGCGAACAAAGGCTGCCGCGTTGGCGACCGCCATGCCCAGGCCCACTCGGCGGATCACCGGCAAGTCGGGCAAGTCATCGCCCAAGTAGGCGACCTGCTCATAGCTTAGGTTGAGTTGGCCAAGAAGCTCGTCCAGAACCACCAGTTTATCCTCGCGGCCCTGATACAGGTGAGGAATCCCCAGGTTTTGTGCGCGACGTTCCACAACGGGGGTTTTTCTGCCGCTGATAATCGCCGTTTGCACGCCCGACGCCATCAGCATCTTGATGCCCTGGCCGTCGAGGGTGTTAAAAGTCTTGAATTCACTGCCGTCTTCGAGGAAGTACAAGCGGCCATCGGTCAGCACGCCGTCAACGTCGAAAATCGCCAGCTTGATGTTTTTACCGCGTTGCAACAGGTCGCTGGTCATTTACATCACTCCCGCACGCAGCAAGTCGTGCATGTTCAGGGCGCCAATCGGGCGGTCGTCGCCATCGACCACCACCAGTGCGCCGATCTTGTGGTCTTCCATGATTTTCAAGGCCTCGGCTGCCAGCATTTCGGGGCGCGCGGTCTTGCCGTGAGGTGTCATCACTGCGTCGATGCTGGCGGTGTGGATATCGATGGTGCGGTCCAGGGTGCGGCGCAAGTCACCGTCGGTGAACACCCCTGCCAGGCGGCCATCGGCTTCCAGGATCACCGTCATGCCCAAGCCCTTGCGAGTCATTTCCATCAGCGCGTCCTTCAGCAGGGTACCGCGCTGGACATGGGGCAACTCATCACCCGAGTGCATGACGTTTTCCACTTTCAGCAGCAGGCGGCGGCCCAGGGCGCCCCCCGGGTGCGAAAACGCAAAGTCCTCGGCGGTAAATCCACGCGCCTCCAGCAGTGCCACGGCCAGGGCATCACCCATCACCAGGGCGGCGGTGGTGGACGAAGTCGGCGCCAGGTTCAGCGGGCAGGCTTCGTGGTCCACGTGAACGTTGAGGTTGACTTCGGCGGCCTTGGCCAGCGTCGATTCCGGGTTGCCGGTGATGCTGATCATCTGGATGCCCAGGCGCTTGATCAGCGGCAACAGGGTCACGATTTCGTTGGTGCTGCCGGAGTTGGACAGCGCCAGGATGATGTCATCCTTGGTGATCATGCCCATGTCGCCGTGACTGGCTTCGGCGGGGTGCACGAAAAACGCGGTGGTCCCGGTGCTGGCCAGGGTGGCGGCGATCTTGTTGCCAACGTGGCCTGACTTGCCCATGCCGACCACGACAACGCGGCCCTTGCTGGCCAGAATCATCTCGCAGGCGCGTACGAAATCTGCGTCGATATGCGCCAGCAAGCCTTCTACGGCTTCAAGCTCGAGGCGGATTGTGCGTTGTGCGGATTGAATAAGGTCGCTGGATTGGCTCATGTCTGAAATCGTATAGCCTGACGAAAAGTCGGCGATTATAACGGTAATGATCAATTCCCTCACGCAAGTTCGTCAGGGTTTGTTCGCGGTGCGCTTGGGATTCCCTCCTTAGTAACATAGCTGGCAACGTTTTTTCCCTGTCCTGGATCTGAACAAGCACTGTTCCGGCCTTGGGCGCCCTGTACCAGCAGTGATATAGTTCGCCGCCAGTTCGGTCCGCTCTGCCCATGTGGCCATCGATTGCGCAACTATTGTGCGGCTGATGCAAACGTTTGTCGCAAGCGTGGTGTCTGAGTGAGAGGCTGCATCCCAAGGAGTTTAGATGAGTGCCGATAACGCCTACGCGGTCGAGCTGAAGGGACTGACCTTCAAGCGCGGGACGCGCAGCATCTTCAATAACGTCGATATCCGCATTCCGCGCGGCAAGGTCACGGGCATCATGGGGCCTTCCGGTAGTGGCAAGACCACCCTGTTGCGCCTGATGGGCATGCAATTGCGGCCCAGTGCCGGCGAAGTGTGGGTAAACGGCCAGAACCTGCCGACGCTGTCGCGCAGCGATCTGTTCGACGCGCGTAAGCACATGGGTGTGCTGTTCCAGAGCGGTGCGCTGTTTACCGACCTTGATGTGTTCGAGAACGTGGCGTTTCCGCTGCGTGTGCATACCCAACTGTCTGACGAAATGATTCGTGACATTGTGTTGCTGAAACTGCAGGCCGTAGGCCTGCGCGGTGCCATCGACCTGATGCCCGACGAACTGTCCGGCGGTATGAAGCGTCGCGTGGCCCTGGCCCGCGCCATTGCCCTCGACCCGCAGATCCTCATGTATGACGAGCCCTTCGTCGGTCAGGACCCGATCGCCATGGGCGTGTTGGTGCGCCTGATCCGCTTGCTCAACGATGCACTGGGCATCACCAGCATCGTGGTCTCCCATGATCTTGCAGAAACCGCGAGTATTGCCGATTACCTCTATGTCGTCGGCGATGGCCAGGTGCTGGGGCAGGGCACGCCCGAAGAACTGATGAACGCTGATAACCCGCGCATTCGCCAATTCATGACCGGCGATCCTGATGGCCCCGTGCCTTTTCACTTTCCGGCAGCGGATTACCGCTCAGATCTTCTGGGGAAGCGCTGATGCGCAAGACATCTCTTATCGAAAAGGTTCGCCTTTTCGGTCGCTCGGGCATCGACATCGTCGAAGTGCTGGGCCGTTCGACGATTTTCCTGTTTCACGCCTTGCTCGGCCGCGGCGGCATAGGTGGCGGCTTCGGCCTACTGGTCAAGCAGTTGCATGCTGTGGGTGTGATGTCCCTGGTGATCATCGTGGTCTCCGGGGTGTTCATCGGCATGGTGCTGGCGCTGCAGGGCTTCAATATTCTGTCCAGCTATGGTTCGGAGCAGGCGGTGGGGCAGATGGTCGCCCTGACGTTGTTGCGAGAGCTGGGGCCGGTGGTGACCGCTTTGCTGTTCGCCGGGCGTGCGGGTTCTGCGCTGACCGCCGAAATCGGCAACATGAAGTCCACCGAGCAGCTGTCCAGCCTGGAAATGATCGGCGTGGACCCGCTCAAGTACATTGTTGCCCCGCGTCTGTGGGCCGGCTTCATTTCCCTGCCACTGCTGACGATCATCTTCAGCGTGGTGGGTATCTGGGGTGGTTCGTGGGTGGCGGTGGACTGGCTGGGCGTCTACGACGGCTCTTACTGGGCCAACATGCAAAACAGCGTGACGTTCACGGGCGACGTGCTCAACGGCATCATAAAAAGCATCGTCTTCGCCTTTGTAGTGACCTGGATCGCCGTATTCCAAGGCTACGACTGTGAGCCCACTTCAGAAGGGATCAGTCGTGCCACCACCAAGACCGTTGTGTACGCCTCGCTGGCGGTACTGGGCCTTGACTTCATTTTGACCGCCTTGATGTTTGGAGATTTCTGATGCAAAACCGCACTGTGGAAATCGGTGTCGGCCTTTTCTTGCTGGCTGGCATCCTGGCTTTACTGTTGTTGGCCCTGCGAGTCAGCGGTCTTTCGGCCAGCCCCACCGCCGATACTTATAAACTTTACGCGTACTTCGACAATATCGCCGGTTTGACTGTCAGAGCTAAAGTGACCATGGCCGGTGTGACGATCGGCAAGGTCACTGCAATCGATCTGGACCGCGACAGCTTCACCGGTCGAGTGACAATGCAGCTGGATAAGAAGGTTGATAATCTGCCGACCGACTCCACTGCATCTATCCTCACTGCGGGGCTGCTGGGCGAGAAGTACATCGGTGTCAGCGTGGGCGGGGAATCAGCCCTGCTCAAGGATGGCTCGACAATCCACGACACACAGTCGTCGCTGGTGCTTGAAGACCTGATCGGTAAATTCCTGCTTAATACGGTCAATAAAGACGCCAAATGAGGAATCTGTACATGATCTCTACCTTGCGACGTGGCCTTCTGGTACTGCTTGCAGCGCTGCCGTTGATGGCCAACGCAGCGGGTTCTGCCCACGATCTGGTGCAGGACACGACCAACAAGATGTTGGCTGACCTGTCGGCCAACAAAGAAAAGTACAAACAAGACCCGAGTCAGTTCTACAACGCGCTCAATACCATTGTGGGGCCGGTGGTGGATGCTGAAGGCATCTCCAAAAGCATCATGACGGTCAAGTATTCGCGCAAGGCTACGCCGGCGCAGATGCAGACCTTCCAGGAAAACTTCAAGAAAGGCCTGTTCCAGTTCTACGGCAACGCTCTTCTTGAATACAACAACCAGGGCATTACCGTCGCTCCTGCCGGGGATGAGTCGGGTGATCGCACCAGCGTCAACATGAGCGTCAAGGGCAACAATGGCGCGGTCTACCCGGTGCAGTACACGCTGGAGAAGGTCAACGGCGAGTGGAAGCTGCGTAACGTGATCATCAACGGCATCAACATTGGCAAGCTGTTCCGTGACCAGTTCGCGGATGCGATGCAGCGCAATGGCAACGACCTGGACAAAACCATCAATGGTTGGGCCGGTGAAGTCGCCAAGGCCAAGGAAGAGACCGATAAAGCTGCTGGGAAGCCCGCGCAATGATCGAGTCGGCTGTTCGTCTCGGCGACGCCGGCGAGCTGTTCATCAGTGGCGTGCTGGATTACCGCACCGGGCCTGACCTGCGCAAGCAGGGTCAGGCACTGATCAAGACCAGCACTTCGCCTGCGTTGGTGCTGGACTGTT
Source organism: Pseudomonas sp. A39 (assembly GCF_058145955.1). Taxonomy (NCBI): domain Bacteria; kingdom Pseudomonadati; phylum Pseudomonadota; class Gammaproteobacteria; order Pseudomonadales; family Pseudomonadaceae; genus Pseudomonas; species Pseudomonas sp. A39. Next base: position 9,973 of record NZ_JBYVMD010000038.1, on the reverse strand, counting down.
CGGCCGTGACCAAGTCCAGCAGCGTCGGCTTATCGCTGTTGCTGTGCTTCATGCGCGATGCCGAAGCGGCCAAAAAAGCGGTCAGCGTTCGGGCGTTGCCCGAAGACATGCGCGAAATTGCCGAAGTTTCCGGTCTGACCGAGCTGCTGGCGCACCCCTAATACACATTATTAAAGAGGCCCCCCGTCAGAGTCCTGCTATGCGGGGTTCGCAGGCGCGGGGCTTTTTTGTATGATGTGCGACCCGCGCGCACTGGGCGCCGATAGAGGTTGAGCATGCAGGCCCTAGAAGTTAAGAGCTTTCTTGAAGGAAAGCTGCCGGAAACGACCGTAGAAGTTGAAGGCGAAGGCTGCAACTTCCAGCTGAACGTGATTAGCGATGAACTGGCGGCACTCAGCCCGGTCAAGCGTCAGCAGCAGATCTATGCCCATTTGAACCCGTGGATCACCGATGGCAGCATCCATGCGGTCACTATGAAATTTTTCAGCCGCGCGGCCTGGGCCGAGCGCACCTGAGCCCCCAAGGCGTCGAGATTCTTATGGATAAATTGATTATTACCGGCGGTGCCCGCCTTGATGGCGAGATTCGCATCTCCGGTGCAAAAAACTCCGCCTTGCCGATCCTGGCAGCGACCCTGCTGTGCGATGGCCCGGTCACCGTGGCCAACTTGCCGCACCTGCACGACATCACCACCATGATCGAGTTGTTCGGTCGCATGGGTATCGAGCCGGTTATCGACGAGAAATTGTCGGTTGAAATCGACCCGCGCACCATCAAGACCCTGATCGCTCCGTACGAACTGGTGAAAACCATGCGTGCGTCGATCCTGGTGCTGGGCCCGATGGTTGCCCGTTTCGGTGAAGCCGAAGTGGCCCTGCCTGGTGGTTGCGCCATCGGCTCGCGTCCGGTGGACCTGCACATCCGTGGCCTCGAAGCCATGGGCGCGACCATCGACGTCGAAGGCGGCTACATCAAGGCCAAGGCGCCGGAAGGCGGCCTGCGTGGCGCCAACTTCTTCTTTGATACCGTCAGCGTGACCGGTACCGAGAACATCATGATGGCCGCTGCCCTGGCCAACGGCCGCAGCGTCCTGCAAAACGCCGCGCGCGAGCCGGAAGTGGTCGACCTGGCCAACTTCCTGATCGCCATGGGGGCCAACATCACCGGCGCCGGCACCGACACTATCACCATCGACGGCGTAAAACGTCTGCACCCGGCCACCTACAAGGTGATGCCGGACCGCATCGAGACCGGTACCTACCTGGTTGCCGCCGCCGTTACCGGTGGCCGCGTCAAGGTCAAGGACACCGATCCGACGATCCTGGAAGCGGTCCTGGAAAAGCTGCGCGAAGCGGGTGCCGAAATCACCACCGGCGAAGACTGGATCGAGCTGAACATGCACGGCAAGCGTCCTAAAGCCGTCAACGTGCGTACCGCTCCGTACCCGGCGTTCCCGACCGACATGCAAGCGCAGTTCATTTCCTTGAACGCCATTGCCGAAGGCACCGGTGCCGTGATCGAGACCATCTTCGAAAACCGTTTCATGCACGTGTACGAACTGCACCGCATGGGCGCGAAGATCCAGGTTGAAGGCAACACCGCCATCGTCACCGGCACCGAGAAGCTCAAGGGCGCGCCAGTCATGGCCACCGACCTGCGGGCTTCGGCCAGCCTGGTGATCTCTGCGCTGATCGCCGAAGGCGACACCCTGATCGACCGCATCTACCACATAGACCGTGGCTACGAGTGCATTGAAGAAAAACTGCAGATGCTCGGCGCGAAAATCCGCCGCGTACCGGGCTAGTCCCCGGCGCTGCAAACACCTTAACCGTGGCGAGGGAGCTTGCTCCCGCTGGACTGCGCAGCAGTCCCGCTTTTGAGGGCCGCTTCGCGACTCAGCGAGAGCAAGCTCCCTCGCCACAGGAAGGTGTTTGTTGTTAAATGGTTTGTTTCAAATCGGGGCTGTAATGGCCTCGATCTGTGTCTGGCGCCGTTCGCGACCGGACAGCAATAGCCTGATGAAGGACTGACGTTTCCCATGTTGACCATCGCACTGTCCAAGGGCCGCATCCTTGACGACACGTTGCCGCTTCTGGCTGAAGCGGGCATCGTGCCGACCGAGAATCCGGACAAGAGCCGCAAGCTGATCATCCCCACGACCCAGGACGACGTTCGCCTGTTGATCGTGCGGGCTACCGACGTGCCGACCTACGTTGAACATGGCGCGGCCGACCTCGGTGTCGCGGGTAAAGACGTGCTGATGGAATACGGCGGCCAGGGCTTGTACGAGCCATTGGACCTGCGTATCGCCTTGTGCAAGCTGATGACCGCCGGCCGTGTCGGTGATGTCGAGCCCAAGGGCCGCCTGCGCGTGGCAACCAAGTTCGTCAACGTCGCCAAGCGCTACTACGCCGAGCAAGGTCGTCAGGTCGACATTATCAAGCTGTACGGCTCGATGGAGCTGGCGCCGCTGATCGGCCTGGCCGACAAGATCATCGACGTGGTCGACACCGGCAACACCCTGCGTGCCAACGGTTTGGAGCCGCAGGATTTCATTGCCGATATCAGCTCACGCCTGATCGTCAACAAAGCATCGATGAAGATGCAGCACGCCCGTATCCAGGCGTTGATCGACACCCTGCGCAAGGCAGTGGAGTCGCGACACCGCGGTTGACCTACCTGCGTAGCTGAAAAGCTACGCCCGTCTATCCGCCTCATAGCCAGAATTCTCAGGTGCCCAAGCGGAAACGACTGCTGGAAAGGTGCGCTGACGTTCAATAACGAAGCGCGCCTTACCCCAAAAGGCAACTTATGTTAGTAGAAGATTCTTTTTCAATAATTAGCGACGCGTAGCAGCCTGCCTTTTGAGGGGCCCTGCGGGTTGGCACTGTGGTCGCGCCATGCTGCGTTGCGGGACTTGGTAAGGAAACTACCCTTACCAGCCCCGCGCCTTGCCTGGCACAACCACAGTACCAACGCGCTTCGTTATTGAACGTCAGCGCACCTTCGGGCGCCTGAGTTTTTGCCAATTCTATTGAGGCCCTCGCTATGACCACGTCCACTGCAATTGCCCGACTCAACGCTGCCGACCCGGATTTCGCCCATCATCTGGATCATCTGCTGAGCTGGGAAAGCGTGTCCGACGACTCGGTCAACCAGCGGGTGCTCGACATCATCAAGGCCGTGCGCGAGCGCGGTGATGCGGCGCTGGTGGACTTCACCCGCCAGTTCGACGGCCTGGACGTCAAGTCCATGTCTGACCTGATCCTGCCACGCGAACGCCTTGAGCTGGCCCTGACACGCATCACCGCACCGCAGCGCGAGGCCCTGGAAGTGGCGGCGTCTCGCGTGCGCAGCTACCACGAAAAGCAGAAACAGGACTCCTGGAGCTACACCGAAGCTGACGGCACGGTGCTGGGCCAGAAGGTCACGCCGCTGGACCGTGCCGGTTTGTACGTGCCTGGCGGTAAAGCGTCGTATCCGTCATCGGTGTTGATGAACGCAATCCCGGCCAAAGTGGCGGGCGTGACCGAAGTGGTCATGGTGGTACCGACCCCGCGCGGTGAAATCAACGAGCTGGTGCTGGCTGCCGCTTGCATCGCCGGTGTCGACCGCGTGTTCACCATCGGTGGCGCCCAAGCCGTCGCCGCCCTGGCCTATGGCACCGAAAGCGTACCGAAAGTCGATAAAGTGGTCGGTCCCGGCAACATCTACGTCGCCACTGCCAAGCGCCACGTGTTTGGCCAGGTCGGTATCGACATGATCGCCGGCCCTTCGGAAATCCTCGTGGTATGCGACGGCCAGACCGATCCGGACTGGATCGCCATGGACCTGTTCTCCCAGGCCGAGCACGATGAAGACGCCCAGGCGATCCTGGTCAGCCCGGACGCCGAGTTCCTCGACCAAGTGGCGGCCAGCATCAATAAGCTGCTGCCGACCATGGAGCGCGCCGAGATCATCGAGAAGTCGATCAATGGCCGTGGCGCATTGATCCTGGTGCGCGACATGGACCAGGCCATCGAAGTGGCCAACCGCATCGCGCCGGAGCACTTGGAGTTGTCCGTAGCCGACCCACAAGCCTGGCTGCCGTCGATTCGCCACGCCGGTGCGATTTTCATGGGCCGCCACACCAGCGAAGCCCTGGGTGACTACTGTGCGGGCCCGAACCACGTGCTGCCGACCTCCGGCACCGCGCGTTTCTCGTCGCCGCTGGGCGTGTATGACTTCCAGAAGCGTTCGTCGATCATCTTCTGCTCGCCGCAAGGCGCCTCCGAGCTGGGCAAGACCGCTTCCGTGCTGGCCCGAGGTGAATCCCTGAGTGCCCACGCCCGCAGCGCCGAATACCGCATCCTTGAAGAGAAGGGGAACTGAAACATGAGTAAATTCTGGAGCCCTTTCGTCAAGGACTTGGTGCCTTACGTACCCGGCGAACAACCCAAGCTGACCAAGCTGGTCAAGCTCAACACCAACGAAAACCCCTACGGCCCATCGCCCAAGGCGTTGGCGGCGATGCAGGCCGAGTTGAACGACAACCTGCGCCTGTACCCGGACCCCAACAGTGACCTGCTCAAGCAGGCGGTGGCCAAGTATTACGGGATCGACGCCGGTAAAGTTTTCCTCGGCAACGGTTCCGATGAAGTCCTTGCACACATCTTCCACGGTCTGTTCCAGCACGATTTGCCGCTGCTGTTCCCGGACATCAGCTACAGCTTCTACCCGGTTTACTGCGGTCTTTATGGCATCAAGTCCGACCCGGTGCCGCTGGACGAGCAGTTCCAGATCCGCGTGGCGGACTACGCCAAGCCCAACGGTGGGATCATCTTCCCCAACCCGAACGCGCCCACTGGCTGTGTGCTGGCGCTGGACGCGGTGGAGCAGATCCTCAAGGCCAGTCCTGATTCGGTGGTGGTGGTCGATGAAGCCTATATCGACTTCGGCGGCGAAACCGCGATCAGCCTGGTAGACCGCTACCCGAACCTGCTGGTGACCCAGACCCTGTCCAAATCGCGCTCACTCGCCGGTCTGCGCGTGGGCCTGGCCGTGGGCCACCCGGACCTGATCGAAGCGCTGGAGCGGGTCAAGAACAGCTTCAACTCTTACCCACTGGATCGCCTGGCGATTGTCGGTGCAGCGGCGGCGTTCGAAGACCGTGAGTATTTTGAGAAGACGTGCCGGTTGGTCATCGATAGCCGTGACAAGCTGGTCGCTCAATTGGAGGAGAAGGGTTTTGAGGTGTTGCCGTCGGCAGCCAACTTCATCTTTGCCCGCCACCCTGAGCACGACGCTGCCAGCCTGGCGGCCAAGTTGCGGGAGCAAGGGGTGATCGTACGGCACTTCAAGCAGGCGCGGATTGCCCAGTTCCTGCGGATCAGCATCGGCACGCCTGAGCAGAACCAGGCGTTGATCGATGGTCTCGGTGAGCTCTAAGCCACACTGAAGAGCAAAATGTGGGAGGGGGCAAGCCCCCTCCCACATTCAGTTTTGCAGTACTGGTTAGATCAGTGGCTCGTCAGGCTTTTTGTTCTTCCAGCCATCATTGCCTGGCAGCAGCAGGTTCAAACCAATCGCTACCACCGCGCACAGGGCGATGCCCTTGAGGCCGAAGTCATCCGGGCCGGTGCCGGTACCCACCAGCACACCGCCAATCCCGAACACCAACGTCACCGACACGATCACCAGGTTGCGTGCCTCGCCCAGGTCGATCTTGTGGCGGATCAGTGTGTTCATCCCCACCGCAGCAATCGAGCCGAACAGCAGGCACAGAATCCCGCCCATCACCGGCACCGGGATGCTCTGCAGCAGCGCGCCGAACTTACCGATAAACGCCAGGCTGATGGCAAACACCGCCGCCCAGGTCATGATCTTCGGGTTGTAGTTCTTGGTCAGCATCACCGCGCCGGTCACTTCGGCGTAGGTGGTGTTCGGCGGGCCGCCAAACAGGCCGGCGGCCGTGGTGGCAATGCCGTCACCCAGCAAGGTACGGTGCAGGCCGGGCTTCTTCAGGTAGTCGCGACCGGTCACGCTGCCCACTGCAATCACACCGCCGATATGTTCGATCGCCGGGGCCAGGGCCACCGGGACGATAAACAGGATCGCCTGCCAGTTGAATTCCGGCGCGGTGAAGTGGGGCAGGGCGAACCAGGGGGCGGCGGCGATCTTCGCGGTGTCGACCACGCCAAAGTAGAACGACATGGCAAAACCCACCAGCACGCCGGAGATGATCGGCACCAAGCGGAAAATACCCTTGCCGAACACCGCCACGATCAGGGTGGTCAGCAGCGCCGGCATCGAGATCAGCATCGCCGTCTGGTAGTGGATCAGCTCGGCACCGTCGCCGGATTTACCCATCGCCATGTTGGCGGCAATCGGCGCCATGGCCAGGCCGATCGAAATGATCACCGGGCCGATGACCACTGGCGGCAGCAGCCGGTCTATAAACCCGGTGCCCTTGATCTTCACCGCCAGGCCCAGGAAGGTATAAACGAAACCGGCCGCCATCACCCCGCCCATCGTCGCCGCGAGGCCGAACTGGCCCTTGGCGAGAATGATCGGGGTGATGAAGGCAAAGCTCGACGCCAGGAAGACCGGCACCTGTCGCCCTGTCACCACCTGAAACAGCAAGGTACCCAGGCCCGCGGTGAACAGTGCGACGTTTGGATCAAGGCCTGTGATCAGCGGCATCAACACCAGCGCGCCAAATGCTACGAAGAGCATCTGTGCGCCAGACAGGATCTGGCGCCAAAGCGGGTCGTTGAATTCATCCTGCATGCTCACGCGTCCTTCTGCTTGGTGCCGAAGATCTTGTCACCGGCATCGCCCAGGCCTGGGATGATGTAGCCGTGTTCGTTGAGGCGCTCATCGATGGACGCGGTGTAGATCTGCACGTCCGGGTGGGCCTTCTCGACGGCAGCGATGCCTTCGGGCGCGGCAACCAGCACCATGGCGCGGATGTCCTTGCAACCGGCTTTCTTCAGCAGGTCGATGGTGGCAACCATGGAACTGCCGGTGGCGAGCATCGGGTCGATGATCATCGCCAGGCGCTCGTTGATTTCCGGGACCAGTTTTTCCAGGTAGGTATGGGCCTGCAGCGTTTCTTCATTGCGGGCCACGCCGACGGCGCTGACCTTGGCGCCCGGGATCAGGCTGAGTACGCCTTCGAGCATGCCGATACCGGCGCGCAGGATCGGCACCACGGTGATTTTCTTACCGGCGATCTTCTCGACTTGGACGGTACCGGCCCAGCCTTCGATATCGTAGGTTTCCAGGGGTAAATCTTTGGTGGCTTCGTAAGTGAGCAACGCTCCGACTTCCTGAGCAAGCTCACGGAAGTTCTTCGTGCTAATGTCGGCGCGGCGCATAAGGCCGAGCTTGTGTCGGATCAGCGGGTGGCGGATCTCGCGAGTGGGCATGGGAAAGGCTCCGGCGGCGGGCAAAAAAACCGGCCTAGATTAATCTATCCGAGGGTGTTGTCCTATAGACATCTAGTACGTTAGTCCATTAAGGCTTGCTCGGAGCGCATGAGAAGCGTACCTTCGCCCGCTTTTCTTGCCACAGCACCCCCTTGGAGAGCGCCATGTCCGCTGATCTCGAGCATATCCGTCAAATCATGCGCGAGGCTGACTGCCTGTACACCGAAGCGCAAGTCGAAGAGGCGATCGCCAAGGTTGGCGCGCACATCACCCGCGAGATGGCCGACACTAACCCGGTGGTCTTCTGCGTGATGAACGGTGGCCTGATCTTCGCCGGCAAATTGCTCACCCACCTGCAATTTCCGCTTGAAGCGTCCTACCTGCACGCCACCCGCTATCGCAACGAAACCAGCGGCGGCGACCTGTTCTGGAAAGCCAAGCCGGAAGTCTCCTTCATTGATCGCGACGTGCTGATCATCGATGACATTCTCGACGAGGGGCACACCCTGGGCGCGATCATCGACTTCTGCAAACACGCCGGCGCGCGCAAAGTGCACACCGCCGTGCTGATCGACAAAGACCACGACCGCAAGGCCCGCCCTGAGCTCAAAGCCGATTTCGTCGGCCTGCCGTGCATCGACCGTTACATCTTCGGCTATGGCATGGACTACAAGGGCTACTGGCGCAACGCCAATGGCATTTACGCCGTCAAAGGGATGTAAGCCATGACCCGTTTTCTTGATCAGACGCTGTTTGCCGAACTGGCCGAGAAAGCGGGCGCCAGCCCTCGTGGCCGGCACCACCACAACTTCCACCAGATGGAAGAACCCTGTCATCGCCTGGCCGTGGGCCTGCAACCTGACACCTATGTCCCGCCCCATCGGCACCTGAGCGCGGATAAGGCCGAAACCTTGTTGGTGCTGCAGGGCCGTTTGGGCTTGCTGGTTTTCAGCGACACCGGCGAAGTGCTCGCCAAGCGCGTCATGCAGGCGGGTGGTGAATGCTCGGGCGTTGATCTGCCGCCGGGTGTATTCCATGGCCTGGTGGTGCTGGCGCCCGACACGGTGATGTTCGAGTGCAAGGCCGGGCCTTATCGTCCGGTGGGCGAGGGTGAGCTGGCCGACTGGGCGCCCCGCGAAGGCGAGGCCGGCGTGGCCGAGTATCAACGCTGGATGCTTGCCCAGTTCAGTTGAGCTACAGTGCTGGGCTACCTCGCACGGAGCGGCCCATGAGCCTGTTGATTCGCACCTGCGCCGCCTTGGCGCTGACCCTCAGCTTACCCCTGGCAGCGGCGCCTGCGCCGATGCACAGCCAATTCCTGCCGGCGGACGACCTCACCCTGCGTGCCGAAATCCCTGACCAGCAGCAACTGCTGCAAGTCACTGAGTACGCAGTGGTGGTGGGCAACCAGCGCCAATCCAACCAGCAACCGATCCCGGTGACCTCGCCGCTGATGATCCGCCTCAAGGGCAAGTCCTTGAACAAAGGCGCGACAATCAGCCAAGTGGTGCTCAATTTTGATGCTGAAAGCAAAAGCCTGAAAAAACCGGTGTATGACGACTCGAGCAAAACCCTGACGCTGTCTTACCCCTTGGCCCAATACCGGGTGATTGTCGACCTGCTGCGCAATGACACGGTGTATGTGCAGTTCCTCAGTTATGCCAATGGGCATATCTGGGCGGATTTGCATACCGGTGCGGTGCGTACCCAATAGCAAAAACACTGAAAAGCTAATGTGGGAGGGGGCAAACCCCCGCCGACATTGAATCTCCAGCGCTTTCGAAGCCTGCGTCGCACAGGTAGACTTCAAACCCCGTGTAAATGTCTGCAGGCTGGAGTCGGTAATGCGTAAAGATAAGAAACAGGTGATTGGTGACGAGATCGGTGACGATCAGATCAAGTTGTTCCTGGACTTCGAGCCGGTCGACGCGACTTCACCGTCCCTGCACAAACTGATCAAGGCCTACCGTGGCCTGCGTATCGACGACTTCGAACGGTTCCTGGGCTTCTTCAAGGAAGCTGGCCTGGACCTCGACGGCAAGGATGAGCATGGCCAGACCTTCGTCGATCTGATCAAGGATCAGCGTCACGCGGACGAGTACATCGAACTGATCGAAAACGCTCGCGGCTGATTATCCGAGACATAAAAAAACGCCCCGTTCTCATCACGAGAGCGGGGCGTTTTTTATGGCGTCACGACCTCAAGCGTAGCTCTCGGTCTCGGCGGCAGGTGCAACCAGCTCCAGGCTGATGTTGTTCTGCATGTTGATCTTGCGATACAGCTCGGCGTCGGTCTCCAGGACTTTCTCCCGCGCCGGGAAGATTTCCTGCAACTTGGTCGCCCATTCCCCGGCGGTTTTTTCCGGGAAGCAGCGTTCGATCAGTTCCAGCATGATCGAAACCGTCACCGAAGCGCCTGGGGATGCGCCCAAGAGTGCTGCCAGCGAACCATCTTTGGCCGCGACCAGCTCGGTACCAAATTGCAGCACGCCGCCTTTCTTCGGGTCTTTCTTGATGATCTGCACCCGTTGGCCGGCCACTTCCAGGCGCCAGTCTTCGGCTTT
>NZ_JBYVMD010000037.1:0-64580 GCF_058145955.1 Pseudomonas sp. A39 | reverse complement strand
GCGCTGAATCAGTCACCTGATGAATCGACTGACACACCGCTATCGGGGGCAAGCCCCCTCCCACATTTGGATCGCGGGTAACAGTTAGATTGTGGTCAGCTGTCAGGCCGCCGGCGGGAGCAAGCCCCCTCCCACATTTGAACTGCGCCAGACTTAAATCTCAGTCGCCACGAAAATCCCCGGCATTCAGCCCAAACCGACTCATCTTGTTGTACAGCCCGCCCCGCGACACGTTCAGTTGCCGCGCAGCCAGGCGGACATTGCCACCGGTGCTTTTAAGCGCGGCGACGATGGCGTGCATTTCGTGACTGCTCAGGTCCTGGGCGGGGTGCGGTTCGTAGCCGCGCAGCGGGGCGCGTTGGCGGTTTTCCAAGGGCAGGTCCACCGGTTCGATCAGCGCCCCCGTCGCCAAGTTGGTCGCCCGCTCGATGCTGTTTTCCAACTCGCGCACATTGCCCGGCCAGCCATAGGCCGAGAGCAATGCCATCGCCTCCGGTGAAAAGCCCTGCACCGACTTACGCAACGAGCGCGCACAGCGGGCCAGAAAGTGCCGCGCCAGCAGCGGAATGTCTTCACGGCGCATGCGCAGTGGCGGCACGGTCAGGTTGAGCACGTTGAGGCGGTAGTAGAGGTCTTCGCGAAACGCGCCTTCCGCTACCGCCTGGCTGAGGTTGCGGTGGGTGGCGGCGATGATGCGCACGTCCACTTGCCGCGAATTTTTCGCGCCGACACGGGTGATCTCACCTTCCTGCAACACCCGCAGCAAGCTCACCTGGGCATCGAAGGACATGTCGCCAATCTCATCCAGAAAAATCGTACCGCCATCCGCCAGTTCAAACTTACCCGCCGAGCCGCCACGCGCCGAGCCGGTAAACGCGCCTTCGACATGCCCGAACAGCTCGCTTTGCACCAGGTCGCGTGGAATCGCGCCGCAGTTGACCGCCACAAACGGGCCGTTGCAGCGGTCGCTGCCGTTGTGGATGGCCTGGGCGAACAGCTCCTTGCCGGTGCCGCTTTCACCCAGGATCAGCGTGGTGGAATCACTGCGACTGGCGATGCGCCCCAGGTGCAGCGCGTCCTGGATCGCCCGCGAGTGCCCCTGGATGGTGTCGAAGGTGTAGCTGGCCTGGGTGCCGATGAGGCGTCGGGTGATTTCGCGGATGCGGCGGTTCTCCCGCAGTGACACGATCACCCCGCCCTGCTCCAGCGGGCACACCGAGACCAGGCAGGCGAGTTGGCTGCGGTTGTGCAGGTGGAAGGTGCAGTCGAGGTCGCGAACGGCCTCGCCCATCGAGTCGCTCAATTCGCTGCGCCCCAACTGCTGAAACGGCTGACCGATCAGCTCCAGCCCCACCCCGAACAGGTGCCGGGCATAGCGGTTGAGCGCCTTGATGCAGCCACGCTCATCCAGCACCACCAGGCCTTCGTTGAGCACTTCGAGGACGGTTTGCTGTTCTTCCAACAGACCTTGCAGGGCCATCTGCCGCGATACGGCGTCGGCCGCAGCCTGCACCGTGCCGAGGGTATGGAAGTGAAACCAGCCGGGCTCGGCGGTGAGGGTCAGCATGGCCAGGGTCTGGCCTTGAGCATTCTTGATCGGCGCAGCGGCGCAGTGCATGCGGCGCTGGCGCAGGCCGATACCGAAGTTTTCCTCGGCCAGCACGTACACCAGGCGATCTTCGGCCAGCGCCAGGCCGGTGCAGTTGGTGCCTTGTACCGATTCCAGCAGACGACTGCCCACGGGGGTGATGTCCAGCCCGCAGAAATACAGGGTGGTGCCGTCGGCATCGGTAAGGTTGATATGGCCGCGCGGGTTGTAGGCCAGCAAGCCTCGCATGACTTGCGCGGCGGCGGCGATCAGCACGCGGTGGGTGGCCTGGGTGGCGGCCAGGGTTTCGGCGGCCACGAAGCGGTACGCGTTGTCTGCCGGGTCAATACCGGCCGCGACGCTGCGACGCCACGAATCCCAGATCACTTGGCGCACGTGCGCCGGGCGCTCGACCTGACCGGCCAGGCAGTCGCGCCAAGCCTGCTCCAGCGCGGCCACCGGGCCATCATTCAGCGCAGCAGGCCCAAGGTCTGTGAGGTAGTCGAGGTCTTGCACGCTGAACGCCATGCTCATTGGGGCGGTATCCATGTCCATGTTTTTGACATGTCAGTATAGACATGTTCATTAAATGAACACTATTTGTTTGTGAATAATAATAAATCGCTATTTATCAATGAGTTATGAATTGGCACAGGCCTTGCTCCTACCCTTTCGCCCACCAGGACCGTCCTGGGGCCAATAACAACAAGGGGTTATTTCATGAGTACACAGCACATCCGCCTGGGTTTGATCGGTGCCGGTCGCATGGGCAGCTTCCACGGCCTGACCGCCGCTCGGCATATCCCCGGCGCCAGCCTGGCGGCGATTGCCGACCCGACGCCAGGCCAGGCCGCCCGCCTCGCCGCTGAACTGGGCGTGAGCAAGGTTTACACCGACCCTCAACAATTGCTCGACGACCCGGACATCGACGGCGTACTCATCGCCGCCCCCGCCCGCAGCCACGCCGAGCTGGTAATCAGCGCCGCCCGCGCGGGCAAAGGGATCTTCTGCGAAAAACCCATGGCCATCACCCTGGATGAGGCCGACCGTGCCATCGCGGCCGCGGCCGATGCGCGGGTGCCGCTGCAGGTCGGTTTCAACCGGCGTTTCGCCAAGAGCTTTCGCACCGCGCACCTCGACGTCGCCGCCGGCCGCATCGGCACCCCGCAGCTGCTGCGCTCGCTGACCCGCGACCCGGCGCTGAACAACCCGGCCGCTTCGCCGCAATGGGTGATCTTCCTCGAGACCCTGATCCACGATTTCGACACGCTGCGCTACCTCAATCCCGGCGCCGAGGCGGTGCAGGTCTACGTGATGGCTGACGCACTGATCGCGCCCGAATACAAAAACAAAGGCTTCCTCGACACCGCGGTGGTTGCGATCCGCTTCGACAACGGCGCCATCGCCACTGCCGAAGCCAATTTCCAGGCCGTGTATGGCTACGACGTGCGCGGCGAAGTGTTCGGCAGCGCCGGCATGCTGAGCATGGGCAGCCTTAACGAGTCCGACTTGGTGCGCTACCTCGCCCAAGGCATCCAGGCCGACACCCAGCGCATGGACACCGACCTGTTGCGCGACGCCTACATCGCCGAGCTCAACCACTTTGTCGATTGCCTGCGCAGCGGCACCAAGCCCCTGGCCAGCGGTGAGGACGCACGCGCGGCGCTGGCGATTGCCCGTGCCTGTATCGAATCGTTCGAAACGGGCAAGGCGGTGACCCTATGAGCCCGTTCAAGCTCGCGATCAGCGCGGAGATGGTGTTTCTCGACCAGCCCTTCATCGAGCGCGTACAGCGTATTCATGCGCTGGGCTTCAGCGTTGAAATCTGGGACTGGACCCACAAGGACATCGCCGCCCTCGCCGCCACCGGTGCCGACTTTACGTCCATGACCGGCTACATCAGCGGCACCCTGACCGACCCGGACGGCATCCGCCAGTTGCTCGACAGCGCCCGCGAATCCTTAGGGGTCGCCGAGCAATTGAATTGCCCCAGCCTCAACCTGCACGGTACCGGCCTGGGTGACGGCGGCCTGCCCGTTCAACCCGTGAGCCAGACCACCGGCCGCATGTGGCTGAGCGCCTGCAAGACCCTGGAAAAAATCGCCCGCCTGGGGGAAGACGCCGGCCGTGTGTTCCTGCTGGAAAACCTCAACACCGAGGTCGACCACCCCGGCGCGCCCTTTGCCCGCGCCGACGACACCCTGGCGCTGGTCGAGGCCGTGGGCAGCCCCCACTTGAAGATGAACCTGGACCTGTACCACGCGCAGATCGGCGAAGGAAACCTGATCGAGCTGATCCAGCGCGCCGGTACACACATCGGTGAAATCCAGGTGGCCGACGTGCCGGGACGCCAGGAGCCCGGCACCGGTGAAATCCACTACCCAGCCATAGCCAGGGCCCTGCACGCCATGGGCTACCGCGGCGTGGTCGGCCTGGAAGGCTGGGCCAGCGGCGACAGCGAGTTGGCCCTGGAGCGATTTCGCCAAGCGTTCACCCTATAACAATAAAAGGAACACCCTTATGAACCGCTATTCATTGATCGTTGCCACGCTGGTGTTGCTGTTCAGCCAATGGACCTTCGCCGCCTATCGCATCGGCGTGAGCATTGCCCGGGTCGACGATAACTTCATGACCTACGTGCGCACCGGCCTGGAAGCCGCCGCCAAGCAGCAGGATGTGCAGATCCAGTTCGAAGACGCCCAGGGCGATGTGGTGCGCCAGCTCAATCAGGTCGAAGGTTTCCTCAACCAGAAGGTCGACGCGGTGATCGTACTGCCGGTGGACACCGCCGCCACCGCCAACATGACCCGCGCCGCCGTGGCGGCGAAGACACCGCTGGTGTACGTCAACCGTCACCCGGACGAACGCACGCTGCCCAAAGGCGTGGTCACCGTGGCCTCCAACGACATCGAAGCCGGGCAGTTGCAGATGCGCTACCTGGCGGAAAAGCTCGGCGGCAAGGGCAATGTGGCGATCATCATGGGCGACCTCGCGCAGAACGCCACCCATGACCGCACCGAAGGCGCCAAACAGGTGCTCAAGGATTTTCCCGGTATCAAGGTGGTCGAGCAGCAAAGCGCCGAATGGCAACGCAGCAAGGGCATGGACCTGACCAGCAACTGGCTGCTGGCGGGCACCCAGTTCGATGCCATCGTGGCCAATAACGATGAAATGGCGATTGGCGCCGCCATGGCCTTGCAGCAGGCCGGCAAAGCCAAGGGCGAGATCGCGATTGTCGGCATCGATGGTTTGCCCGACGGCCTGGCGGCGATCAAACGTGGGATGCTCACGGCGTCGGTGTTCCAGGACCCGAAAGCCCAGGCGACCCAGGCGGTGCACGCCGCGGTGCGGATGATCAAGGGTGAGCCGATTGAGCCGGAAGTGTGGGTGCCGTTTGAGCTGATCAAGCCTGAACAGGTGGCGGTGTTTGAGCAGCGTTACAAATAGCCTGTCGTACCCAGCGCACACTGTGGGAGGGGGCTTGCTCCCGATGAGGGTGGGTCAGTTGATACATCCGTGCCTGACCCACCGCTATCGGGAGCAAGCCCCCTCCCACACTCAGTCCAGGTCGCTTGCGTCATGCCGTTCGGGTAACTGTTCCTCGCCAGACACCCGGTTCACCCGCCGCCCCCGCTGCACCGCCGGCCGCGCTTCGATCGCGTCCGCCCAGCGCAACACGTGCGTGTACTCATGCACCGACAGGAACTGCGCCGCGCCATACAAGCGGCCTTTGACCAACCCGCCATACCAGGGCCAGATCGCGATATCGGCGATGGTGTATTCATCACCCGCAATGTACTCGCTCACTGCCAGGCGCTGGTCGAGTACGTCGAGCTGACGCTTGGTCTCCATGGCGAAGCGGTTGATCGCGTATTCCATTTTGCTCGGCGCATACGCATAGAAGTGCCCGAAGCCACCGCCCAGGTACGGCGCGCTGCCCATCTGCCAGAACAACCACGACAGGCATTCCGCACGCGCCGCAGGCTCAGTCGGGAAGAACGCGCCGAATTTTTCCGCCAGGTACTGCAAAATCGCGCCCGACTCGAACACCCGAATCGGCGTGGCGCCGCTGCGGTCCAGCAGGGCCGGGATCTTGGAGTTCGGGTTGACCCCGACAAAGCCACTGCCGAACTGGTCGCCGTCGCCGATCTTGATCAGCCAGGCGTCGTATTCCGCACCGCTGTGGCCCAGCGCGAGCAACTCCTCCAGCAGGATCGTGACTTTCTGTCCATTGGGCGTGGCCAAGGAGTACAGCTGCAGCGGGTGCTTGCCCACCGGCAGTGCCTTGTCATGGGTGGCGCCGGCGATGGGTCGGTTGATACTGGCGAAGGTGCCGCCGTTTTCGGTGTCCCAGGTCCACACTGTTGGGGGTACGTAATCGGTCATGCTTACTGCTCCAGACGTGCTTGCGATCAGCGAAGCGCTCCAGACTAAACCAAAGGTTGATGGCGCGTCACACCTGCAGCGCTTTACCCGCCGCCGCATGCTGCCGAGGCACCGGCACCCGTAACGCGATCAACAAGGCGGCCAGCAGCATCAAGACACCGGCACCGATAAACACGCCGTCGATACCGCTGAGGCTGAACATCACGCCACCCCCCGCAGCCCCTGCCGCAATAGCGGATTGCACCGACGCCACCACCATGCCACCGGCACTTTCAGCTTGATCCGGCACCGCGCGGGCCACCCAGTTCGACCACGCCACCGGCACCCCGCCAAAGGCCATGCCCCACAGCGCCAGCAGCAACGCCTGGCTCGGCAGCGAGGCCGGCAGCAGCACCAGGGCGAGCGCCGCGACGCCCACCAAGATCGGCATCAGCACCAACGTGCCGCGTGGATAACGCACCAGCATCCATCCGGCCAACAGCGTGCCGACGAAGTTGGCGGCGCCGAACCCCAGCAGCATCAAGGCCAGCCCTTCGGTGCCCACGCCTGTGGTGCTTTCCAGGAATGGCCGGATGTAGGTGAACAGCGCGAAATGCCCGGTGTGCACCAATACGCAGCCAAACATGCCGATGGCGATGCCCGGACGCCGCAGCACATCCAGTATCGTGCGCAAACGTGCGGTGCCCGTGGGGGCCAGGCGTGGCAGTGTGAACAGCTGGAACGCCAGCGTGATCACACCGACGGCGGCTGCGGCGACGAACGCACTGCGCCAGCCATACAAACCACCAAGGAAGCTGCCCAGCGGCACGGCGACCACCGTGCCCACCGCAATGCCACTGAAGATGATCGACAGCGCACGGGGCAGCAGCGCCGCCGGCACCAGGCGCATCGCCACCGCTGCCGCCATGCTCCAGAAACCGCCCAGGGCGACGCCCAGCAGGATGCGCATCAACAGCAGCACCGCCAGGCTGGAAGAGAGCGCCACCAACAGGTTGGACGCAATCATCAGCAAGGAAAAACCCAACAGCACCACGCGTCGGTCGATGCCACGCGTCAGCCCGGGCACCAGCAACCCGGCGAACAACGCCACCACGGCCGTCACGGTCACCGCCTGGCCGGCGAGCGCCTCTGACACGCCAAGGTCCATCGCCATCGGCGTCAACAGGCTGGCCGGCAGGTATTCCGCCGTCAACAATCCGAACACCCCCATGGCCAGGGAAAATACTGCCATCCAGGCGGGTGCAGCGGGCTCCGCCTGCGAATGGACAGAGGGTTGAGCTACACAATCATTCATCACACGACATCCTCGGGAAATTAGCGCGACGGCCAGTCTAGGTTCGTCACATCGGATGATCTATGATGCAAACCCTTGAGTTTTTGACCGAAACCCCGAACATGACGACAGCGGCCCCCTTCAACCTGTCCTCCGACCTTATCGACGAGCTGCTGCGCGGCATGCGCCTGCGCGGGGTGCAGTACCGGCGCATCCAGGCCGGGCCGAGCTTCGGCATGGGCTTTGAGGCCAAACCTGGACACGCCTATTTCCACTTCCTGGCCGCAGGGACGGCCACCCTGCGTACCGACGACGGCAGCCTGTTTGAGTTGTCGGCGGGCAATGCGGTGTTCATCTCCCACGGGGGCGCCCATGCGCTGTCATCCACCGCGGACGGGCCGGTGCAGGACATCAAGGGCTTTGACGCCACGCCGCTAGGCGAGACCGTCTGCGCGGTGGATGCATCGCCCGACACGCCCCCGAGCACCTTGTTGTTCAGCGCCTGCATGGCGTTCGAGCTTGGCAGCATCCAGGGGCTCGGCAGCCTGATGCCGGCCTTGATGCTGATCGACGCCCAGGGTCAGCGTTACCCCGGCCTGATGCCGATCCTGGCGGTGATGGAACGCGAAGTCAGCGCCGCTCGCGTCGGCTACTCCGGCATCCTCGCGCGCCTGGCCGATGTGGTGGCCGCGATGATCGTGCGCGGCTGGGTGGAATGCGCCTGCGGCAGTGCGTCGGGGCTGGTGGCGGCGCTGCGCGACGCACGGTTGGCCGGTGCCCTGCTCGCCCTGCACCAGCAACCCGGCCGCGCTTGGAGCGTGGCCGAGCTGGCCGCGCACTGTCACACCTCCCGTTCGGTGTTCGCCGAGCGCTTCCAGGCCACCCTGGGTATCCCGCCCTTGCGCTACGTGACGGAACTGCGCATGCGCCTGGCCAGCCAATGGCTGACCCTGGAGCGGTTGCCCATCGAAGACGTCGCACTGCGCCTGGGCTACACCTCCCAGGCGGCGTTCAGCCGTGCATTCAAGCGCATCACCGGCCAGCCACCGGGGGCCAGCCGCCACACCCTGCGGAGCCCGGCATGAACGCTCGCCTCGACGACATCCTGGCCGACCGCCTGGACGTGGTGTTCTGCGGCATCAACCCCGGCAAGGGCTCCGCCGCCCTGGGCCTGCACTTTGCCAATCGCAGCAATCGCTTCTGGCGCACCTTGCACCGGGCGGGCTTCACGCCCCAAGAAATCCGCCCGGAGGACGGCCGTACGTTACTGGACTATCACTGCGGCTTGACCACCGTGGTCGAGCGCCCTACCGCGAGCGCGGGCGAGCTGGCACGGCATGAATTCACCGACGCGGCGGCAGCGTTTGAACAGAAAATCCACCGCCACGCACCGCGTTTCTTGGCATTTCTCGGCAAGGCCGGCTACAGCGCGCTGTCCGGTCAACGCGAGATCGGCTGGGGGTTGCAGCCGCATCGGCTGGGCGGTGCGTCGGTGTGGGTGTTGCCTAATCCGAGCGGACGCAACCTGGCGTTCAGCCTGGAGCAATTGGTGGAGGCGTATCAGTCCCTGCGCGAGGCCATTGCGCCCGTCGACCCCGCGCCCTTAATCTCTTGAGCCCATCACCTTGTGAGCAATGGAGGCTTCATGAAACTGATCGGTATGCTGGACTCGCCCTACGTACGCCGCGTGGCCATTTCCCTGGAGTTATACGGGGTGGATTTTGTGCATGAGCCGCTGTCGGTGTTCCGCACGTTCACCGAGTTTTCCCAGATCAACCCGGTGGTCAAGGCGCCGACGCTGGTGCTGGACGATGGCACGGTGCTGATGGACTCCAGCCTGATCCTGGACTACCTGGAAACCCTGGCCCCGGCGGATAAAAAGCTGCTCCCGTCGCAACCCGCCGCGCGTGCCCGCGACCTGCAAACACTCGGGCTGGCCCTGGCGGCCTGTGAGAAAAGCGTGCAGATCGTCTATGAACACAACCTGCGCCCGGCCGAGAAGCTGCATGCGCCCTGGCTCGACCGCGTCAGCGGGCAGTTGCTGGCCGCTTATTCGTTATTGGAAAAACAGCTGAGCGACAGTGAAGCACTGAGCCAGGCCTCGATTACCGCGGCAGTGGCCTGGTCGTTCAGCCAATTCACCGTGGCGTCGGTGGTCAAGGCGGATGCGTTTCCCAACCTCAAGCACCATGCCGAGCGCCTCGAACAGCACCCGGCTTTCAAGAAGTACCCGATCGAATAACCCCACCTATCCAATGTGGGAGGGGGCTTGCCCTAATGCCAGTCAGTTAAGGGTGAGCACCGTACCTGTGGCGAGGGAGCTTGCTCCCGCTGGGTCGCGAAGCGGCCCCAGCTCTTTGTTTCAAAAGACTGGGACTGCTGCGCAGTCCAGCGGGAGCAAGCTCCCTCGCCACGGGGTACTTTTCGCTCTTGCTGCTTCTTAACTGACTGGCATTAGGGCAGGCCCCCTCCCACATTCGGCCTGTGCAGCCCGGCTCAGACCCAGCCGCCATCCACAATAAAGTTCTGCGCCGAACACATCGCCGAGGCGTCAGAGGCGAGAAACAGCGCCATATTGGCGATGTGCTCCGGCAGCACACTGCCCGGCAGGCACTGGCTGCGGCTGATCAGTTCCTTGGCCGCATCATCGACCCACATCGCCAGTTGTTTCTCGGTCATCACCCAACCCGGCACCAGCGTGTTCACACGGATGCGGCTCGGCCCCAGTTCCCGGGCCAGGGCGCGGGTCATGCCGTGGGCGGCGGCTTTGCTGGCGGCGTACACAGGGTAGCCGGCGGAGGCCATCATCCAGCCGACCGAGCCGAGGTTGATGATCGCCCCGCCGCCCGCGCCTTTCATCATCGGCACCACGGCCTTGGCGGCCAAGAAGGCGTGCTTGAGGTTGACGGAGATCAGCCGGTCGAACATCTCCGAGTCGACTTCTTCCAGGGTGTGGCGCACGTCATTGGCGGCGTTGTTTACCAGCACGGTGATCGGCCCCAGGGAGTGTTCGAAACGCCCGATGGCCGCCTTGTAGGCGATTTCATCGGTGATGTCGCAGTTCACGAACTCCACGGTGTGCCCGCGCGAACTGAGCAGCGCCGCCAGGCGTTCGCCCTGGCTTTGCGCGCGGTCCACAAACCCGACTTTGGCGCCTTGCGCAGCGAAGGCGCGCACCATGAATTCACCAATGCCCGAGGCGCCTCCGGAAATCAGGACGGTCTTGCCTTCAAGGTCGGGGTAAACGGCGTGTTGAGTGCTCATAGAACAGGTGCCTCGCTCAATTAGTCTTATTTTATTTTGCAAATACGGCGTTAAAGGCTATAAATTCGCTGTCTTATCGACAAAATATCGCACATTAGTAGAACTATTCCACTCAAAACAACAAAAGGAAGTTCGATCATGAAGCACCCTCGATACCTGCTCTCGGGCCTGGCCATGTCCTTGCTGATCGCCAGTGGCGGCGCCCAGGCTGCAGGGCTCACCAGCGAACACAAACCGTTTGGTAAAACCAACGACGGCACCGCCGTCGAACAGTACATCTTGCGCAACAGCCACGGCATGCAAGCCACGGTGATCACCTACGGCGGCGTGCTGCAGTCGCTGAAAGTGCCGGATAAAAACGGCAAGGTCGACGACGTGGTACTCGGCTTCGACGACGTGCAGGGCTACCAGGCTGGCACCGCGTTTTTCGGTGCGACCATCGGGCGTTTCGGCAATCGCCTCGCGGGCGGTGCCTTTGAGCTCGACGGCAAGCGCTACCAAGTGCCACTCAACGACGGCCCCAACTCGCTGCACGGCGGCGCACAAGGCTTCGACAAGCATGTCTGGAAGGCCTCCCCCGTCAAATCCAAGGACTCGGTCGGCGTTACCCTTACCTACCTGTCCAAGGACGGTGAAATGGGCTTCCCCGGCAACCTGAAAACCGAAGTCACCTACCGCCTCAACGATAAAAACGAACTGCACATCGACTACAAAGCCACCACCGACAAACCCACGGTGCTCAACCTCACCAACCACAGCTACTTCAACCTCGCCGGCGCGGGGAATGGCGACATTCTCAAGCAGGTCGCCACCTTGCATGCCAGCCATTACACCCCGGTGAACGCCACCTTGATTCCGACCGGCGAACTGGCCCCCGTCAAGGGCACGCCGATGGACTTCCTCAAACCGACGCCGATCGGCCAGCACATCAAGGAGGATCATCCGCAGCTCAAATTTGCCGAGCCGAAACAAGGCGGGTTTGACTTCAACTGGGCGCTGGACACCAAAGGCGACGTCAAGCAATTGGCCGCCGAGGTGCATGATCCTGAGTCAGGTCGGCGCTTGCAGCTGTACACCAGCGAGCCAGGGGTGCAGTTCTATACCAGTAACTTCCTCGACGGTTCGGTGAAGGGCAAGGCTGGGAAGACCTACCTGCACTGGAGTGGTTTCACCTTGGAGACCCAGCACTTTCCGGATGCGCCTAACCAACCGACATTTGCCTCCACCCGCCTGAACCCAGGGCAAACCTACACCCAGAGCACCGTCTTCAAATTCTCCGCAAACTAAACATGTGGGAGGGGCTAAGCCCCCTCCCACATTTAATCCTCACATGGCATGACTCAGCGTTGTTTCATGCGGTCGATGACCACGGCCAGCAGCAGGATCGAGCCACGGATCACGTACTGGTAGAAGGTGTCGATGTTCTTCAGGTTCATCGCATTCTCGATGATCGCCAAAATCAACACCCCGGCGATCACATGACGGATCATCCCGACCCCACCGCTCAACGACACCCCGCCCAGCACGCAGGCCGAGATCACGGTCAGTTCAAAACCCTGCCCGATCATCGGCTGGCCCGAGGTCATGCGTGACGCCAGGATCACCCCGGCCAATGCGCCGATCACACCGTGTACGGCAAAGATCAGGATCTTGGTACGGTCGACGTTCACCCCCGCGAGCAGCGCCGCTTCCGGGTTGCCGCCGATGGCCATGGTGTTGCGCCCGTAGGTGGTGTAGTTGAGCAACCAGCCGAAAAACATGAAGCACAGGATCGTGATGATGATCGGCACCGGCACGCCCAGCAGTTGGCCGTTGCCGAAGATAAAGAACTGATCCTGGGACACCCCCACCGCCTTGCCGTTGGCAAAGATGTACGCCAGGCCGCGCACGATCTGCATGGTCGCCAAGGTAGTGATCAACGCGTTGACCCGCAGCTTGGCGATCACGATGCCGTTGATCAGCCCCACGACCAGGCCCATCAGCAGCGCGGCGCCAATGCCCAGCATGACGCTGTCGGTATCGCGCATCACAATCGCCGCGACCACCCCGGCGCAGGCAATCACCGAGCCCACCGACAAGTCGAAGTGCCCCGACGCCAGGCAGAACAGCATGGTGCAGGCGGCAATGCCCACGGTGGAAATCGCCAGGCCCAGCCCGCGCATGTTCAGCGGGGAGAGGAAGTTGTCGATGAGCAAGGCGCAGAGCAAAAAGATGCTCACCGCCGCCAGCAGCATGGCCCAGTTGTCCAGCAGTGCACGCACGTCCAGGGGTTTGCGCGCGGTCGGCAGCGCATTGTTTTGGATTGTCATGATCGTCTCTCAGTTCGCCAGGCTACGCGGCAAAGCCAGCTGCAGCAGGTTGGATTCAGTGGCGTGTTCGCGGGTTTGTTCGCCGCGCATCGCGCCTTCGCACAGCACCAGGATGCGGTCGGAGATACCCATCACTTCCATCAGGTCGCTGGACACTACGATGACCGCAATGCCTTGGGCCGCGAGGTTATGGATGATCTGGTAGATCTCGGCCTTGGCGCCGATATCGATGCCACGCGTGGGTTCGTCCAGCAGCAGGACTTTCATCGGCATCGACAGCCAGCGTCCCAGGATCGCTTTCTGCTGATTGCCGCCGGACAGGTACATGATTTTCTGCGCCGCATTCGGCGTTTTGACTTTCATCGCCTGGATCTGCTGATCGGCGTTGCGTTTTTCCCAGCCGTCGCGCAACAGCCAGCCAAACGCCGAATGGGCGCCGCGCGCGCTGATATTGATGTTCTCCGCCACGCTGGACAGCGGGATGATGCCCTCCTTCTTGCGGTCTTCCGGGCACAGCAACACACCGGCGGCGATGGCATCGCGCGGTGAGCGCAGTTGCAAGGCTTGCCCGCAGAGTTCCAGTTGACCGGCGCTGGCACGTTCCAGGCCGCTGAGCAGGCGGAACAACTCGGTACGCCCGGCGCCCACCAGCCCGAACAGGCCGAGGATCTCGCCTTTGCGCACATTGAAACTGATCGGCTCACGCAGGCCTGGGCCGAGCAAACCGTCGACCTTGAGCGCCACTTCGCCCTGTTCACGCGGACGGTAGTCGTAGATGTCCTGGATATCGCGGCCGACCATGCAGGTGACCAACTGGTCGTGGGTCAGCGCACTCATGTCATCGAAGGTGCGCACGTAGCGGCCGTCCTTGAACACCGTCACGGCGTTGCAGATGCGGAACACCTCTTCCATGCGGTGGGACACGTAGAGCACCACTTTGCCCTCGTCGCGCAGGCGCGTGATGATCGCCATCAAGCGGTCGATCTCGCGCGCCGAGAGGCTGCTGGTGGGTTCGTCAAAGGCAATCACATGGGCACCACGGGACAGCGCCTTGGCGATTTCCACCAGTTGACGCTGGCCCAGGGACAGGCGGCCGAGCTTTTCCTCCGGATCAATTTCATCCGCCAACCCCTTGAGGCAGGCCAGAGCCTGCTTACGCAACAGGCTGCGATTGACCACACCGAAACGCGACGGTAAATGCCCGAGGAACAGGTTCTCGGCCACGGTCATTTCCGGCACCAGGTGCAGTTCCTGGTGAATCACCGCCACGCCGCTGGCAATGCTGTCGGCGGCGTTTTTGAAGGCCATGGTCTGCTCGCCGATCTGCAGCGTGCCACTGCTGGGGATATAGGCGCCGCCGAGGATTTTCAGCAGCGTCGACTTGCCCGCGCCGTTTTCGCCCATCAAGGCGTGCACTTGCCCTGGGTAGGCGGTGAAGCTGATGCCATCCAGCGCCTTGACCCCAGGAAAGGTTTTGCCGATGCCGTTGAAGCTCAACTGGGCAGCAGCGTTGTGTGTCTGTAATTGCGCGTGCATAACCACCTCGTCACACCAAACCGGCGGCCCCGTTGTGGGGGCCGCCATGCCAAACACTCAGTTCCACAACCCGATCTTGGTCAGTTCTTCCTTGAAGTTCTCGCGGGTGATCAGGGTCACTTCGTCCATGGCGGTGTACTTCGGTGGTTCGGTGCCTTTGGTGACCCACTCGTACATCATCAGCGCCGTGTTGTAGCCCTCGATATGTGGGCTAGGCAGCATGGAGCCGAAGAAGCCGCTGTTGGGTTTCTTCAGTTCGCCGATGGCATCGGTGCCATTGATGCCGATACCGATCACGTTGGCGGCTTTGAAGCCGGCGCTTTCGGTGGCGCGCACGCCGCCGAGTACGGTGTTGTCGTTCATGCCGCCGATGATCAGGTTTTTCGCGCCGCTGGGCAGCTTGACCAGGGCCGAGTTGGTGGCGTCCATGCTGCCCGGTACATCCAGGGTCTTGGCGGCGGTGAACAGGATGTGATCCTTGGGAATGCCGGCTTCCTCCAGGGACTTGACCGAGCCGTCGGTGCGTTTCTTGCCGGTGTCGAGTTCGTTGAAGGTGTTGATCACGGCGTAGGTGTCTTTCCAGTCCCAGCCACGTTTTTTCGCTTCAGCCGCCATGGCCGCGCCCTGCTTCTGGCCCACTTCGAAGGCGGCCATGCCCAGGTACGGCACGTCTTCCATGAAGGCGCCCTTGGCGTCGACGAAGCGGTCGTCCACGGCGATGACTTTCAGCCCATTGGCTTTGGCCTTGGCGACGATGGCCGGGCCGAGGGACACGTCCGGCGGGCAGATCACAAAACCCTTGGCGCCGTTGGCCGCCAGGCTGTCGATGGCCGAGAGGGTTTTCTCGCCATCGGGCACGGCGATCTTGATCACGGTGAAGCCATGTTCCTTGCCGGCTTTTTCGGCAAACGCCCACTCGGTCTGGAACCACGGCTCTTCAGCCTGCTTGACCAGAAAACCGATCTTCACTTCTTCAGCGGCCAGCAACAGCCCGCTCAGGCTCATGGCTGAGACCGCCACAGCGGCGCAACACAGGGAACGGATACCACGACGACGATTCATACGGGTGACTCCTTGTTGTTGTTTTTAGGTAGAACTCTAGAAGCGGGCTGGCAAGGAACCCACTCCCATTAGGGTTATCCGGCAAAGCGGTGACAGGGTTTGCCTGGCACGTCGACCTCGATGGCCAATACCGCACCATCCAGGGGGTGATCCAATGGGCTGGCAGCGCTGGTGATATACAGAGTGGTGAGGTTGGGGCCACCGAATACGCAACTGGTGGGACGGCTGACGGGCAGTTCGATGATGCGGTCCACCTCTCCTGCGGGCGTGAGGCGCAG
This sequence comes from Pseudomonas sp. A39, assembly GCF_058145955.1. NCBI lineage: Bacteria > Pseudomonadati > Pseudomonadota > Gammaproteobacteria > Pseudomonadales > Pseudomonadaceae > Pseudomonas > Pseudomonas sp. A39. Next base: position 48,884 of record NZ_JBYVMD010000037.1, on the reverse strand, counting down.
CAGGCAACTGCCGTCCCAGCGCGCGTTCCAGAGGTAGCCTTCAACGTCCATCGCCGAGCCGTCCGGCCCGCCGCGCTCGTGTGGACCAAACCACGTTTGCGCCGGACCGAGCTGGCCGTCCGCGTGGATCGCATGCCGGTACAGCGTGCCATCCAGGCTGTCGCCGAAATGCACCTGGCAGCCGTCATCACTCCACAGCAAGGTGTTGGGAATGCCCAGCCCGCTCAGCAACGGCGTCACCTGTGCATCGGCATCGATGCGAAACAGGCCGCCGGAACGTCGGGTGATCGGCACGTCTTCACCGTGTTCGCCGATGTTGTTCTGCATGGTGCCCAGCCACAGCCGGCCCTGGGCATCGCAGCGTGCTTCATTGCCACGGTTGCCCGCGTGCGGGTCGGCCACGCACAGCAAGGTCAGGGCCTCGGTGGCCAGGTCCAGCCGGTACACGCCGCTGCTCAAGGTCACCAACGCATCGCCGCTTTCACACGGGATAAAGGCCGAGACATGCTCGGGCAACTGCCAGATCTGCAACTGCCCGTCCATCAGGCGCAGCGCCTGTTTGCCGGCAATGTTGACCCAATACAGGGCCTGGGTGGGCGCGTCCCAGAACGGGCCCTCCCCCAGTTGCGCGCGGTGCGCGGTGACGGCGGTACACGACATGACGCCTCCTGGTTTTTTACAGCGAATCGCGCGATGGCGTGCCATCCACCAGCCGCTGGATCCGCAACGGGTTAGCGTTTTTCAACGCGTCGGGCAGCAGGCTGTCCGGGTAGTTCTGGAAGCACACCGGGCGCAGGAAACGGTCGATGGCCAGGGTGCCCACCGAAGTGCCACGGGCATCCGACGTCGCCGGGTACGGCCCGCCGTGAACCATCGAGTCGCAGACTTCCACACCGGTCGGGTAACCGTTGAGCAGGATGCGCCCGACTTTCTGTTCGAGCAGTGGCGTGAGTTCGGCGAACTGCTGAAAGTCGCCCGGCTCGCCAATGATCGTGGCGGTGAGTTGGCCGTGCAGGCCGTGCAAGGCAGCGCTGAGTTGCGCCTGGTCAGCCACTTCGACAAACACGGTGGTGGGGCCGAAGACTTCTTCCTGCAGCACGTCATCGCCGTCGATCAACAAGCCCACATTCGCCTTGAACAGCTGCGGCTGCGCCTGGTTGCCTGCCTGGGCATTGCCAGCCAGGTGCTGGATACCGGGGTGCGCCAGAAGTTTTTCCAGGCCTTTGCCGTAGCTGCTCAGGGTGCCGGCATTGAGCATGGTTTGCGCCGGTTGCTCACCGATCAGTTGCGCCACCTGCTGGGTGAACGCGGTGAAGGCTGGCGAAGCAATCCCGATCACCAAGCCAGGGTTGGTGCAGAACTGGCCACAGCCTTGCACCACCGAGGCGGTGAGGTCGCGGGCAACAGTGTCGGCCCTGGCCTGCAACGCCTGGGGCAATACGATCACCGGGTTGATGCTCGACATCTCGGCAAATACCGGGATCGGTTGCGGGCGCGCCGCGGCCATATCGCACAACGCACGACCGCCCTTGAGCGAACCGGTGAAGCCGACCGCCTGGATCGCCGGGTGCTTGACCAGCGCTTCACCGACGCCACCGCCGAAGATCATATTGAATACGCCGGCCGGCATCTCGGTGGCCTCGGCGGCACGGATGATCGCATTGGCGACCTGTTCCGCCGTGGCCATGTGGCCGCTGTGAGCCTTGAACACGACCGGGCAACCCGCGGCCAGCGCTGCGGCGGTGTCGCCGCCCGCTGTAGAAAACGCCAGGGGGAAATTGCTCGCGCCAAACACCGCGACCGGGCCCAGGCCGATGCGGTATTGGCGCAGGTCCGGACGTGGCAGCGGTTGGCGATCGGGCAACGCTTTGTCGATGCGCGCGCCGTAGAAATCACCGCGACGCAACACGGTGGCAAACAGGCGCATCTGACCGCTGGTACGCCCGCGCTCGCCCTTGATACGCGCGGCCGGCAATGCGGTTTCGCGGCAGACCAATTCAATGAAGTTGTCGCTCAGGGCATCCAGTTCGTCTGCGATCGCGTCCAGAAACTGCGCGCGACGCGCCGCACTCAAGGCGCGGTACGCGGGATAGGCCTGCGCGGCGGCCTTGGCGGCGGCGTCGACTTCCTGCGGGGTGGCCTGGTAGAAGTCCTGGGGCAAGGCTTCGCCGGTGGCTGCGTCGACGCTTTGCAGCTTGACGCTGCCGTTGGCGCTGCGCTGGCCGCCGATGTAGTTGTGGCCGAGGAACTGGGTCATGGGGGTCTCCTTCAAAGGGTGATGACGTTACCGGGTTCAAAGGCCGCATCGGCACTGCCGACACGGTTGACCAGCGGCGCGCCGAACTCGGCTTGGCTGATCTCGAACACATCGCCCGGTTGAGTACGTATACCGTCGGCGAATGACAGCGTGGCGGTGCCGAAGAAATGAATATGCACATCGCCGGGCTTGAGGAACTGACGGTATTTGAAGTGGTGGTATTCGAGGTTTTCCAGGCTGTGGCACATATTGGCCTCGCCACTGAGGAATTCGTTCCGCCAGATTTCCTCGCCGTTACGCAGGATACGGCTGGTGCCGGCCAGGTGTTGGGGCAATTCGCCCACGCGCAACTCGGGACCGTAGCTGCAGCTGCGCAGTTTGGAGTGGGCCAGGTACAGGTAGTTCTTGCGCTCCATGATGTGGTCGGAGAACTCGTTGCCTACCGCAAAGCCCAGGCGATAGGGCTTGCTGTCCGGGCCGATGACGTAAAGGCCGCCAATTTCCGGCTCTTCACCGGCGTCTTCGGCAAACGGCGGCACCGGGAAGGCTTCGCCAGGGCGCACGACGATACTGCCATCGCCCTTGTAGAACCACTCCGGCTGCACACCGGCTTGGCCGGCTGCGGGCTTGCCGCCCTCGACGCCCCATTTGAAGATGCGCATGGTGTCGGTCAGTGCGGTCTCGTCACCGGCCTGGTGCATTTTGTCGCGTGCCGAGGCACTGCCCAGGTGAGTCAGGCCGGTGCCGCTGATCAGCATATGGGCCGGGTCCGGGTGATCCAGCGGCGGCAGGACTTTCAGGTCGGCCAGCAGTGTGGCGTAGTCATGGCTGTCGCCCAGGCCGAGGGTCTCGACCTGCTGCTGCAACTTGATACCGGCCTCGATGGCGGCCAGGGCCAGTTCGCGTACGCTGCGCGCCGTGTTCACTTCGCGCAATGTGCTGCCTTCCACCACGCCGACGCGGCGCTCACCGTTGTGCAATTCGAACTGAACTAAACGCATGAAACTTCTCCCAGATTAAGTACGTGTGGCGCCACGGGCGCTGGCGGCGAACTGGTCGGCAGGCAATACGTGCTTGCGCTCAAGCACACGGTAGACCACGAAGGTCAGCAGCAGCCCGAACACCATCACCCCGGACAGGAAGTACAAGCCCGAAGCCAGGTTGCCGGTGTATTCCTTGAGCGCGCCGATCACGAACGGGCCAATGTAGCCGCCGAGGTTGCCCACCGAGTTGATCAAGGCAATGCCCGCCGCCGCACTGGCGCCGGCAAAGAAGCGCCCCGGCAGGGTCCAGAACACCGCCGTGCAGGAAAACATCGCGAACGCCGCCAGGCACAGCGCCGCCATTTGCAGCACCGGCACACTCAGCCAGGCACTGAAGAACAGGCCGATGGCACCGAGCACATAGAGCACGGCGAGGTGGCCGTAGCGGTCATTCAAACGGTCGGAACTGCGCGGGATGATCAGCAGGCCGATGATGCCGAAGATATACGGCACGGCCGAGATAAAGCCGGTGGTGAGGTCGCTGCCGCCGAATTGCTTGATCAGGGTCGGCAGCCACAGGCCCAGGCCGTAGATGCTCAGGGTCACCGGCAGGTAGAACAGCGCCAACAGCAGCACGCGCTTGTCTTTGAGGGCATGCAGCGGGTTGCCGTGACGGGTCTGGCCGTAGGCTTGCAGGTCTTTAGCCAGTTCGCCGGTGAGCCAAGCCTTTTCGTCATCGCTCATCCAGTTGACCTGCTTGGGGCCGTCCGGCAAGTAGCGCAGCACCGGCCAGGTCAGCAGGATCGCCGGGGTGCCGATGACGATGAACAGCCACTGCCAGCCGTGCAGGCCAAGGATGCCGTCCATGCCCAGCAAACCGCCGGACACCGGGCCGGTGATCATCATCGCGATGGGTTGCGACAGGATGAACAGCCCGAGGATCTTGCCGCGATGACGCACCGGGAACCACTGGGTGATGTAGTACAGAACGCCCGGAAAGAACCCCGCCTCCGCCGCGCCGAGCAGAAAGCGCATCACGTAGAAGCTGTGCGGCCCTTGCACAAACGCCATGCCGATGGTGATGGCGCCCCAGGTGATCATGATCCGCGCAAACCAGCGCCGCGCGCCGAAGCGGTCGAGCATCAGGTTGCTGGGGATCTCGAACAGGAAGTAGCCAATGAAGAACAACCCCGCGCCCAAACCATAGGCGGCGTCACCGATACCCACGTCGGCGCCCATGTGCAATTTGGCGAAGCCCACGGCGGAGCGGTCCACGTAGGCGATCAGGTACAGCAGGATCAGGAAGGGAATCAGTTTCAGCGTGATGCGCCGAATAAGCCGCAGTTCCTGGCTCATGGGGGTCGATCTCCGATTGTTGTTTTTATAGAAGCTCGGGGGACGCCTCTCGCGAAAATCCGCCAGGGTCATACCTCAGTTGAGACCGACTATATAGTAGGACTATTTGCAAAACAACTCTTCCAAAGCATCGATTTTGCGCTTATGTTTAAGCACGCATAGAACATATAGTCATACAATAAGAGAATCGATCATGTCTGATAAAAAGCCCGGCCTACGCTCCGCCCAGTGGTTTGGTACCGCCGACAAAAACGGTTTCATGTACCGCAGCTGGATGAAGAACCAGGGCATTGCCGACCATCAGTTCCATGGCAAGCCGATCATCGGCATCTGCAACACCTGGTCGGAGCTGACCCCGTGCAACGCGCATTTCCGCCAGATCGCCGAGCACGTCAAGCGTGGCGTGATCGAGGCCGGCGGCTTCCCGGTGGAGTTCCCGGTGTTCTCCAACGGCGAATCCAACCTGCGGCCCACTGCGATGCTCACGCGCAACCTGGCGAGCATGGACGTGGAAGAAGCCATTCGCGGCAACCCGATTGACGGTGTGGTGCTGCTGACCGGCTGCGACAAGACCACCCCCGCCCTGCTGATGGGCGCCGCCAGTTGCGACGTGCCGGCCATCGTCGTGACCGGTGGGCCGATGCTCAACGGCAAGCACAAGGGCCAGGACATCGGCTCCGGCACCGTGGTGTGGCAATTAAGTGAACAGGTCAAGGCCGGCACCATCACCCTGGACGACTTCCTCGCGGCCGAGGGCGGCATGTCGCGTTCGGCGGGCACCTGCAACACCATGGGCACCGCGTCGACCATGGCCTGCATGGCCGAGGCATTGGGCACCTCCCTGCCCCACAACGCGGCGATCCCGGCAGTGGATGCACGGCGTTATGTGCTGGCGCATATGTCCGGCATGCGTGCGGTAGAGATGGTGCGCGAAGACTTGAAACTGTCGAAGATCCTCACCAAAGAAGCGTTTGAAAACGCGATCCGCGTGAATGCGGCCATCGGCGGCTCGACCAACGCCGTGATTCACTTGAAAGCCATCGCCGGGCGCATCGGCGTCGAACTGGACCTGGACGACTGGACCCGCATCGGCCGTGGCATGCCGACCATCGTCGACCTGCAACCGTCAGGGCGTTTCCTCATGGAAGAGTTCTACTATGCCGGCGGCCTGCCTGCCGTGCTGCGTCGCCTCGGTGAGGCCAACCTGATCCCGCACCCGAATGCCCTGACCGTCAACGGCAAATCGTTGGGTGAGAACACCAAGGACTCGCCGATCTACGGCCAGGACGAAGTGATCCGCACCCTCGACAACCCGATCCGCGCCGACGGCGGCATTTGCGTGTTGCGCGGTAACCTCGCCCCGTTGGGCGCGGTGCTCAAGCCGTCCGCCGCCAGCGCGGAGCTGATGCAGCATCGTGGCCGTGCGGTGGTGTTCGAGAATTTCGACATGTACAAGGCGCGCATCAACGACCCGGAGCTGGACGTGGACGCCAACTCGATCCTGGTGATGAAAAACTGCGGGCCGAAGGGTTACCCAGGCATGGCCGAAGTCGGCAACATGGGCTTGCCGGCCAAGCTGCTGGCCCAGGGCGTAACGGATATGGTGCGGATTTCCGATGCGCGCATGAGCGGCACCGCCTACGGCACGGTGGTGTTGCACGTGGCGCCCGAAGCCGCTGCCGGCGGGCCGTTGGCCACGGTGAAGGAAGGTGATTGGATCGAACTGGACTGTGCCAACGGCCGCCTGCACCTGGACATCCCCGACGCAGAGCTGGCGGCGCGCATGGCCGACCTGAAACCGCCACAAAACCTGATCGTCGGCGGCTATCGCCAGCTGTATATCGACCATGTGCTGCAGGCCGACCAGGGCTGTGACTTTGACTTCCTGGTAGGGTGCCGTGGGGCCGAAGTCCCCCGGCATTCCCACTAATTGGGATGCTATGATGCCGCGAATTTAAGTCAGAGCCTCCCTGTCGTTATGGATCAACAGCCGTCCAAGCCGCGCAAGAGCCAGCATGCCCAGATCGTTCAGGACTTGGGCATGCACATCGTTTCCGGTCGCTTCAAGCCTGAAGAGCGGCTGCCCATGGAGGCCACGCTCTGCGAGGAGTACAAGGTCAGCCGTTCGGTGCTGCGTGAAGCCACGCGGGTGCTCAGCGCCAAGGGCCTGGTGTATTCCAAGCCTCGGGTGGGCGCGGTGGTGCGGCCCCGGTTGAAATGGCACCTGCTCGACCCGGACGTGTTGTCCTGGTTGATGCAGTCCACGCCCCACAGTGAGTTCTTCAATACCTTGGCGGGTGTGCGGCGCATCCTCGAACCGGAAATCGCCGCCATGGCCGCGACTACCGCCACCGATGAAGACATCGCCACCATCGAACAGGCCTACCGGGGCATGGAAACCGCGAAGACCCACGAAGACCTGTTGCAGGCCGACCTGGATTTTCACCGCGCGATTGCCGATGCCACCCGCAACGACCTGCTCGCTTATATGTGCAACATGCTGTCGTTGCCGTTGCGCGAGTCGATCAACATCACCAACCGCCGCCCGGATATCCAGGGCCTGAGCCTGCCCCGGCACAAGGCAATCCTCACCGCGATCCAGAACCGTGACGCCCTCGGGGCGCGGCATGCGTCGCTGGTGCAGTTGGATGACACGCGAGTGGCGTTGGATACGGTGATGAATGTGCTCACGCCGCTCTGACTCCAAGGCATACCCAGGACCCCATGTGGGAGGGGGCTTGCTCCCGATGGCAGTAGACCGGTCAATGTTGCGTTGACTGATCCACCGCTATCGGGAGCAAGCCCCCTCCCACATTGAAGCGGTGTACGCCGTTATAGCGTGTAGGCGATTCCGACCTGCACGGTGCGCGGCTCGCCTGGGTAGGCGTAGACGTTGCCGAACGCGCCTTCTTCATACTCGCGGTTGAACAGGTTCTTCACGTCGAGGTTCAGGCGCACTTTGTCGTTGACCTTGTAGTAGCTGAGCAAGTCCACCACGGTGTAGGCATCCATCGAGAACGCGGTGTTGGACGTCTGCCCGGCGCGCTCATCCACGTATTTGCCGCCCGCCCCCAGGCCCAGGCCTTTGAGGGCGCCGTCCTGGAATTCGTAGACGTTAAGCAAGCTGAAGCTGTTGCGCGGGATGTTCAGCAAACGGGTGCCGGTGCGCAGGGTGTTGTCCTTGGTGACTTCGGCGTCCACATAGGCATAGCCGCCGATCACGCGCCACTCGGGGGTGATATTGCCCGTCACATTCAGGTCGAAACCTCGGCTGCGCACTTGGCCGGCGGCGACGCTGAAGGTCGAGTCCTGGGGGTCGGTGGTGAGCACGTTTTTCTTCTCGATCTGGTAGATCGCAGCGTCGACGCTCAACTGGCGATCCAGGGCTTCCCACTTGACGCCCATCTCGTAGGATTTGCCTTTTTCCGGCGCAAAACCGCCGCCCTGGCGGCTGGCGCCGGTGTTGGGCTTGAACGAGCGCGCGGCGTCGGCGTACACCGCGACGGTATCGGTGAGGTCGTAGATCACACCGACGCGTGGGGTGACGGCGTTATCAGCGGCTTGCCAGCTTTTAGTGCCTGGCACGTAACTCTCGTAATCGTGCTCAAACCGTTCGAAACGCGCACCGGCCAACACTTTCAAACGCTCGGTCAGTGCCACTTGGTCTTGGACAAACGCCGCGTAGGTTTTGAGGTTTTCCTTGTCATGTGTCGGCGTGCGGGTCAGCGGTGGACGCGCCTGGCCGTAGACCGGGTCGAAGATATCAATCGGGTAAGTACCCACGGCAGCGCTGGAACGTTGGATGATCGACTTGTAGTCGTAGTCCTCGTACTCGATACCGGTCAGCAACGTGTGATCAAAACCGCCGGTAGAGAAGTGCCCGGTCAAGTTGAGCTGGTAGTCCTTGTCGGTCCATTCCAGCTTACGGTAATTGAAGTTGCGTTGCAGCGTGCGGCCGTCAGCGTTGAGGCTGGTCGTACCATTGGCCTCAATCGCGTTGCCTTGCAGCGTGCCATCCAACCATTGCATACCGCCGCCCAGGGTCCAGTTGTCGTTGAGCATATGTTCGAAACGCAACTGAGCCATGTTGTTGTCGTTGTGCAATTTACCGACATCTTTATCCCCCCAGAAAGTGTCGCGCGAAGGCGTACCTTTTTGGTTCGGGTACCGCGTCAAGCCACGGTCCAACGGGTGGTTGTTACGCATGAAGTCGCCTTCGAAGATCACCTTGGTGTCGTCGGTGGCTTGCCAGGTGATGACCGGGGTCACGCCGTAGCGCTCGGTCTCGACATGATCACGGAAGGTATCGCCGCCCTCGCCCACCACGTTCAGGCGATAGGCCAGGCGACCTTGCTCGTCCAGTGGGCCCGATGCGTCAAGCGTGGCGCGCTGCATGCCCTGGTCATCCAACTGGCTGCCTAGGGTGACGGTGGGTTCGGCCAGCGGTTGCTTGGACACCACGTTGAAGGTGCCGCCGGGATCACCACGGCCGTAGAGCATGGTCGCCGGGCCGCGCAGCACTTCCAGGCGCTCGATGGTGTTGGCGTCCGGCATGTTCGGGTAACCGCGGTTGATCGGGAAACCGTTGCGGTAGAACTCGCCGGTGGTAAAGCCGCGCACGGTGAACGTGGTCAGCCCCTGGCCGCCAAAGTTGTTCGCACGCCCGACACCGCCGGCGTAATCCAGCGCGTCCTGCAGGCGAGTGGCGCCGATGTCGTCGACCACGGCCTTGGACACCACGGTGATGGACTGCGGGGTTTCATGAATGGAGGTGTCGGTGCGCGTCGCACTGGCTGAACGTGTCGCGTGGTAGCCCTTGACCGGCCCTTGAGCCGTCTCGTAGTCCGCCTCGCCCGTGACATTGGTGGCTTGCAGCTCAAGACTGGCTTTGTCGGCAGGGACAACCTCAGCCCAAGTAAAAGGCGAAAATGCCTGAAGCACACAGAGGGAAATCAAGGTACGACGCATGGATGTTGAACCTAGTGAATGAGCCAGAAGGGGCGGCAAACCTGCCAAAAATTCGCGGGGATGGTATACCAATCCATTCGCGTTTGACATCTATTCTCATTCACTATTTTTCAGGTAACAGCTTTGTATCGATAAGCAGCAAGTTTGATGCGAACTCAATGTGGAAGGGGGCTTGCGCCCGATAGCAGTGTGCCAGACACCGATGTTGTGACTGCCACACTGCTATCGGGAGCAAGCCCCCTCCCACAGTTGGATTGCTATACGACGTCAGGATCCGATCAGCGATAGCGCTCCAGCCAATGGGCGTAAGGCGCAGGCAAGGTCCAGGAGGATTTCTCCACGCCCAGTTCCTTGGCCGCAAAGTACGCCCAATGCGGGTCAGCCAGGTGCGCACGACCGACCGAGACCAGGTCCAGATGCCCGGCCTGCAATGCGCCTTCTGCCAGTTGCGGTGTGCCAAAGCCCCAGGCCGACGTCACCGGAATACCGGCTTCACGACGTACACGTTCAGCGATCGGGCCCATGAAAGCCGGGCCCCACGGGATATTGGTGTCGGGAATGGTAAAACCGACGCTGACGCTCAGCAGGTCCAGGCCACCGGCTTTGAAGTTGCGGGCCAGTTCGATGGATTCGGTGAGGGTCTGCTCGTCACGGCCGTCGTATTCGATCACGCCAAAACGCGCGGTCAGCGGCAGGTTCTCCGGCCAGACTTCGCGCACGGCGGCCAGGGTTTCCAGGAGGAAACGGCTGCGGTTGTCGAAGCTGCCACCGTAGCCGTCGGTGCGCTGGTTGGAATGCTCGGAGAAGAAGCTCTGGCCCAGGTAACCGTGGGCGAAGTGCAGTTCGATCCACTCAAAGCCGGCGTCACGGGCACGGCGGGCAGCATCGACGAAGTCCTGGCGCACACGGGCGATGTCGTCCAGGGTCATGGCGCGTGGCACTTGCGGCAGGTTGGCACCAAAGGCGATGGCCGACGGTGCGATGGTTTCCCAGCTGCGAGCATCGGAGGCAGGCATATGGTCGTCCCCTTCCCACGGGCGGTTGGCGCTGGCCTTGCGACCGGCATGGCCGATCTGGATGCCTGGCACCGAGCCGGCGGCCTTGATGGCCTTGACCATGGGCACGAAGGCCTCGGCGTGGGCGTCGCTCCAGAGACCGGCGCAACCGGGGGTGATACGCCCCTCGGGCGCTACAGCGGTGGCTTCAACCACCAGCAAACCGGCGCCGCCACGCGCCATACTGGCCAGGTGCACGAGGTGCCAGTCGTTGACGATGCCGTCATCCGCCATGTATTGGCACATTGGCGGTATGGCGATGCGATTGCGCAGGGTGACGTCTTTGAGTTTGAACGGTTCGAACAAAGCGGACATTGAGAACTCCGGGAGCGAGTGGATGATTCGATAGTTCGATGGTAATCGAACTATGGTATTCGATGATACCCCCCTGTTATGATTCGTTTCATGCGAGCCTTTAAACATCCCCCTTTGGAAGACCTGACCCTCGAGCGCCTGCTATATGCGCTGAGTGACCCGGTGCGCCTGGAAATCGTGCGTTGCCTGGCCGGTGTGCCCGAAGCCACCTGCGGCGAACTGGATGGCGGGCGGCCCAAGTCGAGCATGTCCCATCACTTTCGCGTGTTGCGCGACGCCGGGTTGGTGCACACCCGCAGCGTGGGGACCACTCATCTGAATTCGTTGCGCGGTGATGTGCTGGAGGAACGGTTCCCGGGGTTACTGCACTGCATTCTTGCCCAGCGGTAAACCCTGTCAGTCCAGCAGCGCGATAAGGCTCGGCTCGATCGACGTCTCCAGCACCTCCAGCACCACCAACGTCACCGGCAACTTGAAGCGCCGCCGCCCTGCACTGCCGGGGTTCACATACAGCGTTGCGCCGCGCCATTCGATCAGGGGCTTGTGCGAATGGCCGGTGATCACCAGCCGAGTAGACGTGTCGAGTAAGGCGGGTACGTCGGCGATGTCATGCACCACCAACGTCCGCCATCCGTCCACATCCAGCAGCAGATGGTCAGGCACCTGCTCTGCCCACGGCGCGTCCTGGTCATTGTTGCCGCGCACTACGTGCAGGGGCGCGATCTGCGCCAATTGCTGAAGAATCTCAGGGCTGCCGATATCGCCGGCATGAATGATCTGCTCACATCCCTGCAAAGCCACCACGGCTTCAGGTCGCAGCAGGCCATGGGTATCGGAAATCACGCCAACTTTCATAGGGCCTCCGGGGTGGAAATCGAACCGTGAGACACCCGCGCGCCATCTAGGTACACGCGGTCCTTGCCGTTGCCCTTGGCGGTGTAGAGGTTGCGGTCGGCACGCTTGAGAACCGCCGACATATCGGCCCCGAGCGTAAAATGCGTCATGCCCGCACTGCAGGTGTAGTCATGGGGCGGCGCGACACTGCTGCGGATCGCTTGCAGCAGGCGCAGCGCGTAATCGGTGGCGAGACCAGGGTCATCGCCCACCAGCAACACTCCGAATTCTTCGCCGCCAATCCTGCCGAAACTGTGGCTGCCTGGGGTGGATTTAAGGCACGCGGCCATGGCGCAGAGAATCCTGTCGCCGACGTCATGACCGAACTGGTCATTCTTTAATTTGAAACTGTCGATATCCAGCATCATGAAGTAGCCGGTATCACCGGCCGCAATCAGTTTGGAAAAGCTCTCCATAAAGGCCCGCCGGTTCAGGATGGAGGTCAAGTAATCGGTCTCGGCCAACTCCCTAAACTCACTCTCCACCATTAACACCGAACGCAGGTTCTTCAGGTAGTAGACATTCAAGATAAAGCCGATCGCCACCGACGCGGCACAAAAGATAAACACGTAGATATCGACGCCTTCGTAAAGGCTCATCTGAATGCTGGGCCACGTCAGTAACCAGACCAAGGCGGCGCAGACCAGAAAATCCTGAACCACGATAAACAGGATTGCACTGCTCAGCACCAAGGTCACGGCCAGCGGCAAGGCAAACACCTGCAGCGCGGGATGGACGTGAACCACATAGGCAAAACCCGCAGACAGCAGCACCATGTAGGCCACACCCAGCGCCCGCCACAGCACATAATGAGTCACCACTCGGTGAACCCCATACACCCCGCACAGCCCGATCGTGACCAGCGCGACCGGCCAGCCAAACATCGCCCAGCGGTCCACCAGCAACACCGCCAGCCAGGCGAAAATCCCGATCAGTTCAGCCTTGGCGATCGCGGGCGACAACAGTCTTTGCATCCGTGGCCTGAGCTTCACATTAGCCGGCATCCCGTCACTCCCTGTGAATGAGTGGCCGGTGTGCTATCGGCATGACTCAGTTGAAGACTGTGGAGGCCGGTCGCAAACGAGTAAGCCATAAACCGCCTGACCAAAACCATAAAAGGTGGCAGGACTTCAAGCAATGTCTTGGAATGAATCTTGAAATAGCCCCGGTCGGCCCCCTCTTGAACCAGACGAATAACGTGGGTCTTGGATACCGAGAGTTGCTCAGCGATGGAAAGGTAGGACGAAGACCTGAAACTTGCCCCTTGATTATCGAGCGCACACGCATCGTTATAGATCGCCAGCATCAACATATGCCCGGCATCGCGTTTTACCAGCCAATAACAATCAGGCATCAACAGGTCGATGGTCACGTTATGGGAGAGAAGGACCGAAAATCCTTTGAAATAACGTGCCAGATAGGCGCGATCATCCAACCCGCCCATTGACCCGCACACCGCCGTTCCCGAGCACATCACACCCAGCGGCTCGACCACGGAGGTGAGCATCCGCCGGATCTCCTCGCAGGCTTGGGATGACGGGCTGAATACCCGCAAACGGCTGTCATCCGGATGCCTGGACACTGTCATGAACCCCAGCGCCCTGAACAGCAGGAAGATCGACTCCAGGCTGTTTCTGGAACAGAACCCGCGCGCCACACAAAACGCTTTCACCTCGGACAGTAAGGGAACGGGCTTGGAGAAATACGTGCTCAATAAGGTAAAGGACACCATCAAGCGACTGAACTTGAGTGCGGTCTTATAGAAAAACGGTCTTTTTGAATAGCACTCCAACAAAATCGAATAATGGGAACGAATACACGCTTCAAAATCCACATGACGCTCAAGCGCCCGCGCCGACTGTTCTATCGCCAACTTCAACGAACCACTGCACATGAGAAAGAGCCCTGATCAAACAACTTGGATTCACTGATCTCAATTGCAGCACCGATAATGGCGTTTTGCCTTGAGCGCAATCTATCGTGATTAGCGTAGAGGACACCGTCGCTACCAAAATTGTTCCAAAAAGACCTCGATGGCTTAACCGTTTCAGTCGCCGCAGCGAACCTTCCCCGCAAGCCGACGTCCGAGCTAAGGCACTGTTGCTTACTGCTCGCCGCGAGGGCCTCGTTTGAAAGCCGCCATCATCAAAAAATACCGTTTGATCATCAAGACCATGGGCTACGTGGGCTGGGCGCTGTTCTGGCTGTTGCTGTGGGACGTCGCCGTCACCGTGGACTTCATGCTGTTTCTCACCGCCAAGATCAATCTGCCGCTGATGCCGCTCACCCTGCTGGGTTCGGCGCTGGTGGTGCTGATCAGTTTCCGTAACAGCAGCGCCTATAACCGCTGGTGGGAAGCCCGTACCCTGTGGGGTGCGATGGTCAACAACTCGCGCAGCTTTGCCCGCCAGGTACTGACCCTGCTGGACGACCCCGACGGCGAAGTGAACCCAGTCAAGGCCACCCTGCTGCGCCGCCATGTGGCCTACGTGAATTGCCTGGCCGCCCACCTTAAAGGCGAGCCATGCCCCGAAGAAGTGCGGGCGTTTATCCCGGCCGAGGAATTTGCGCGCAACGGTGCCACCAATAACTTTGCCAATGACATACTCACCGGGTCGGCGGCGTTGCTGGCCAAGGAATACAAGGCCGGGCACCTGGACAGCATCCGCCTGGCGCGGCTGGAGTCGACCCTGGTGGATCTGTCCAACGCCCAGGGCGGCATGGAGCGCATCGCCAACACGCCACTGCCCTACCCTTACGTGTACTTCCCACGGCTGTTTATCTCGCTGTTCTGCCTGATCGTGCCGGTGGGCCTGGTGGAATCCCTGGGTTGGTTTACCCCGCTGGCGTCGACGGTGGTCGGTTTTATGCTGCTCGCCATCGAACGCATCGGCACCGACCTGCAAAGCCCGTTCAACTCCAGCGAACACCAGATCCAGATGGAAACCATCTGCGAAACCATCGAGAAAAACCTGCAGTCGATGCAGCGTGACGCTCTCGGTGGCGAGCGCATCGGTTAAACCTGCCCTCGGTCCTCAAGTGCTTGCCCCCGCGGTCGATATACAGGGGGTACGCATGGGCCATATCCCCCTCACAACAACACATGCGACGCTCGACACTACTGTTTTCTCCTTGCCAAAAATATAAATACCCGCGGGTGAAGTCATGAATATCAAGCAAAAGCTGACCTGGGCGTTTGCCGCCATCGCGTGCGTCCCGGTTATTTTGGTCGCTGTGTTAGTTGTACTGAATGTGCGCGAGGGGGCCGTGGCCAATTTCCTCGACAGCAGCGGCCGCGAAATCCGTCAGATCGACAATGGCATGAAACAGTTCTTCGACGGCATCAGCCAGAACGTCGACTTCGTCGCCAAGGACCCGCGCGTTGTCGCGGCCAAGGACCTCAAGAGTTACGCCGGCGCCGACGCCGCGCAAATCCCCCTGACCCAGACCAACAAAGACCTGCTGGCGATTTTCGACCAGTTCGCCAAAAGCCACCCGAGCACCGCCTACTTGTCTTTGGGCCTCGCCGACGGCGGTTATGCCAGCTGGCCTGATGACACCAAACTGAACAACTACGACCCGCGCGTACGCCCCTGGTATCAGGCGGCCATCGCCGCGCCGGGTAAAACCGTGCGCACCGGCGCCTACTATTGGGCGCCGGACGATGTGACGCTGATCGGCACCGTACACACCGTCGCCGACGGCAGCGGGAATATCCTCGGCGTGGTTGGCCTGGACGTGTCGCTCAAGCAGCTCACCGAGCTGGTGCGCAACATCAAGCTGGGCGACAGCGGCTACCTGATGCTGGTGGAAGGCAACGGCAACGTGCTGGTCGACCCCAGGGATGCCAAGCACAACTTCAAGCCCCTGGCCGACCTGGGCCCCAACTACGCCGAACTGGCCAAGCGCGGCGACGGCGTGAGCCAGATCGACATTGATGGCGTGGCCTACATGGCCAACATGGTCAGTTCCAAGGACCTCGGCTGGCGGTTTATCGGCCTGATCAAGCGCGACGAAGTGATGGCCGGCGCTACCCGCCTGACCTGGTTGATCGCGGCCATCGCAGCAGTATTGGCGTTGGTGTTCGCGATTGTCGGCGCCAGTTTTGCCAGCGTCATCGTGCGCCCGATTCGCGGCGTGGCCGACGGCCTGCAAGAGATCGCCGAAGGCGAAGGCGACCTGACGCGCCAACTCAAGGTGCAAGGCAAGGACGAAACCGCCAGCCTGGCCGGCTGGTTCAACCAGTTCCTGAGCATGATCGCGCAGCTGGTGCAGCGCATCGGCAACGCCTCTTCCGACCTGCAAACCGCCGCCGCCGACACCAGCGAAGTCGCCCACAACATGAACCAGGCCGCCGGCCGCCAGCGTGAAGCGGTGGAGCTGGTCAGCACCGCGTTCAACGAAATGGTGGCCACCGCCAACGAAGTCGCCCGTTCCTGCAGCGCCGCCGCCACCAGTGCCGACGAAGGCTACCGCGACGTGCACGACGGCCAGCAGCACATCGGCGAAGCCACCGGCAGCGTGCTCAAGCTCAGCGAGGACCTGCAGAAGTCGACCCAGACCATGCAACTGCTGGAGCAGGACAGCAAAAACATCAACACCATCCTCGACACCATCCGTTCGATTGCCGAACAGACCAACCTGCTGGCGCTCAACGCCGCGATTGAAGCCGCGCGCGCCGGTGACCAGGGCCGAGGCTTCGCCGTGGTCGCCGACGAAGTCCGCGCCCTGGCGCGCCGCACCGCCGACTCCACCGGTGAAATCGACAGCCTGCTCGGCAACCTCGCCCGCCGCACCCAGGAAGTCACGCAGCAGATGCAAGGCAGCCTGCAGGTGTCCCACACCAGCGTGGAACGCATCCAGCAGGCCCGCGACAGCTTCGACAAGATCCGTGGCTCGGTGGACTCGATCCGCGACCAGAATACCCAGATCGCCACGGCCGCCGAGGAACAACACCAAGTGGCCGAAGAGATCAACCGGCACATCGCGCAGATCCATGCCGATGCGCAATTGGTTGAAGAATTCGCCCACTCGGCGCAGACCGGGTCAGGTCGGTTGACGGATATTTCGGGTCAGCTCAAGGGCTTGGTGGGGCGGTTCAAGTTCTAACCGCCGTCACACCGGGGTCGCTTGCGGGGGCGTGTATTGGCTACTATAGCCACGCACTCCCCCGCACCTTACCTTTGGAGCCTTAATGCCCACCCCCAAGGACACGGCCGCCGACAGCAGCACCCCGATGATCCCCGAGCAGCGTCGCGAACAAATCCTGCGGCAGTTGCGCAAGCATCAGGTGATGAGCGTGCACCAGTTGATGGAGATGTTCGACTGCTCGCACATGACCGTGCGCCGTGATATTGCACTGCTGGAGCAGGAAGGCCGGGCGTACTCCGTCACCGGAGGGGTCAGGATCGCCAGCCAGCTGCACAGCGAGCCCAGCCATCAATCCAAAGCCGTGGTGGAATTGCCGCAAAAGCAGGCGATGGCACGACTGGCCGCGCGGTTGCTGCACGCGGACATGACGGTGTACCTGGATGCAGGCACCAGCACCTTGGAGATCGTCCCTTACATCAAGGCGCTGTCGGGGATGACGGTGGTCACCAACGACTTCGGGATCGTACAGGCCTTGATGGATGCGACGCAGGTCACGGTGATCCACACCGGCGGCCAACTGGACCATGACAACCATTCTTCGGTCGGCGGGCTGGCGGTGGCGACCTTGCGCCAGATAGTCACGGACATCGCCTTTGTGTCCACCAGCTCCTGGGACTTGCACCGAGGCATCACCACGCCCTCGGCGCTGAAAGTCGAGGTCAAGCAAGTGGCAATGCAATCGGCGTCCCAGGTCGTACTGGTGGCGAGCAGTTCCAAGTACGGCACCTTCAGCATGTACCGCATCGCCGGGCTGGAACCGTTCGACGTGATCATCAGCGACGATGGCCTGGCGCCGGCGGCGGCGGATGGCATCCGCAAGCGCGGGATTGAATTGATGCTACCGGGCGATCCATTGCCGGCGTGATCGCCTTCCTTTGTGGGAGAGGTCGAGCGTTAGCGAGGCTTCGATGGCGGTGCCAGGGTTGGCAGGTGTGTTGGCTGACACACAGCTATCGGGGGCAAGCCCCCTCCCACATTTGAGTTCGGTTGGCAGGTGGAAAGTTGGTCACCGCTGGTCCCCTGTGGGAGAGGTCGAGCTTTAACGAGGCTTCGATGGCGGTGCCAGGGTTGGCAGGTGTGTTGGCTGACACACAGCTATCGGGGGCAAGCCCCCTCCCACATTTGAGTTCGGTTGGCAGGTGGAAAGTTGGTCACCGCTGGTCCCCTGTGGGAGAGGTCGAGCTTTAACGAGGCTTCGATGGCGGTGCCAGGGTTGGCAGGTGTGTTGGCTGACACACAGCTATCGGGGGCAAGCCCCCTCCCACATTTGAGTTCGGTTGGCAGGTGGGAAGTGGGTCACCGCTGGTCCCCTGTGGGAGATGTCGAGCGTTAGCGAGGCTTCGATGGCGGCGGCATTGCGGGTAGAGGTGTCGGCTGACACACCGCTATCAGGGGCAAGTCGAATCGTCGCACCGCCCCTTCCCCTTTGAACCAAAGCGACGCACAGGCTCGTCGACTATCGAGCCCCTTTCCAGTCCCGCAACCATTGCAGGCCCGCCGAGGTGTCGCCCTTTGGCCGGTACTCGCAGCCGACCCAGCCGTCATAGCCCAACTGGTCCATCAGTTCGAACAGGTACGCGTAGTTCAGCTCGCCCAGGTCAGGCTCGTGACGGTCCGGTACCCCGGCGATCTGGATATGACCAATGCCGTCGAAGTCGCGGCGCAGCTTGGTGGCCAAGTCGCCTTCGACGATCTGGCAGTGGTAGCAGTCAAACTGCACCTTGAGGTTGCGCGCGCCGACTTCACGGCAGATGGCGTGGGCCTGGTCCTGGCGGTTGAGGAAAAAGCCCGGCATGTCGCGGGTGTTGATCGGCTCCAGCAACACGGTGACGCCGACCTCAGCCGCCGCCGCACTGGCGTAGGCGAGGTTTTCCAGGTACACGGCCTGATGGCGCTGGCGCAGGTTTTCCGAGGGCAGCAAACCGGCCATGACGTGCACGCGGTCATTGCCGAGCACGGCGGCGTATTCCAACGCGCGGTCGAAGCCGCTGCGAAACTCGGCCTCACGCCCCGGCAGGCTCGCGATGCCCCGCTCCCCTGCAGCCCAGTCACCGGGCGGTGCGTTGAACAACGCCTGCACCAGGCCGTTATCACTCAGGCGCTGCTTGAGCACCTGCGCGTCGTACTCGTAAGGAAACAGGTACTCCACCGCGTCAAACCCATCGGCCTTCGCGGCACTGAAGCGCTCGAGAAAGTCATATTGCGGGTAAAGCATGCTCAGGTTGGCAGCAAAACGAGGCATAGGAACTCCTGGAAATCAGACAAAAGGCCAGATCAGCAATGTAATCACGAAACCCAAGGTGCCGAGCAAGGTGGTGATCACCGTCCACGTGCGCAGACCATCGGCCACGTTGAGCCCGGCAAGCTTGGTGAAGATCCAGTAGCCGGCATCGTTGATATGCGACATGGCCAGCCCGCCACCGCCCATGGCCAGGCACAGCAGCGCCAGGTGGTTGGGCGTCAGGTTGAGGGTGGCGATCAGCGGGCTGATGATACCGGCGGTGGTCACCAGCGCCACTGTGGTGGAACCCTGCACCGCCCGCAACAGCATGGTCAGCAAGAAGCCCAGGGCCAGCACCGGCAGGCCGGTGGTGCGCAGCATGTCGGAGACCACCGCGCCGATCCCGGTGTCCACCAGCACTTTACCGAACACCCCACCGGCACCGGCAATCAGGATCACCATGGCCACGCCCGGCAACGCCGAGCCGATCACGTCGGAGACCTGGCTGCGGCTCCAGCCACGGCGCGAGCCGAGCAGCCAGGCGCACAGCAAGGTGTCGATCAGCAGCGCCACCAACGGCGCGCCCAGCACGGTCATCACCCCACGCAACGTCGATTCGATCGGCAGCAGCGAGGTGGCCAGGGTACCCAGCAGAATCAAGACAATCGGCAGCAGGATCAGGCCGACGATCAGCCCGAACCCCGGCGCAGGCGCCGCCGGCAACTTGGCGGCGATGGCGCTGGTGGACTCTTCCAGGCCCATAGGGGACTCGGCCACAGCGCTCGGTTGCACCGCCTGGTGGTTGCCGTTGGTCCAGGCCCGCAGGTCTTCATTGGTCACGTGGGGGCCATAGACTTCGGCACGGATGTCATCGGTCATCGGATAGAAGCGCCGCGTCATGCGCCCCGCCACGCGGTAGCCGACGTAGCACAGCAACGCGGTGATCGGCAGGCCGAACATCAGCACCCGGCCCAGGTCGGCACCCAGTTGGCTGGCGGCGGCCACGGCGCCCGGATGCGGCGGCAGAAACGCATGCACCGTGAGCAGCGCCGCACACATCGGCAACGCGAACATCAGCAGCGGCTTGCGGGCCCGGCGTGCCACGCCGTAGGCCAACGGCATGAGGATAATCACCCCGACTTCAAAGAACACCGGCACGCCGATGATGAACCCGGCGATGGTCAGCGCCAGCGGCGTACGGCTGTTGCCAAACCGCTCGATCAGCGACTTGGCCAAGGCTTCGGCACCGCCGGACAGCTCGATGATCCGCCCGATCATCGCCCCCAGGGCAATGATGATTGCGATGTGGCCAAGGGTCTTGCCCATGCCGCCTTCGATCGTCGCCACCAGGTCAGCCGGTTTCACCCCGGCCACCAGCGCCACCACGATACTCACCAGCATCAGCGCGACAAACGGCTGGAATTTGTACTTGAGGACCAGAAACAGTAGCAGCGCGATACCCGCGCCGGCGGTCAACATCAAAATCAGTGGGCTCATTCGAGAATGTCCTGTTGTTATTGTTTTTTGGCGCAAGCCGCTCCCGTCACGCTCCGCAGGCGGGTCTCGCGGGGGGCTTGCAGTGTCGGTCTACGGCATTACCAATGCGCGCCGAACGTCTCGCGCAGTTCATCCAAGGCGGCCTGGCTCAGCGGCTCGGGCCGGGGGTTGCTCATCAGCCAGAGCCGGGCGGTTTCTTCCAACTCTTCCAGGGCGTAGCTGGCCTTGGCCACC
The DNA here is from genome assembly GCF_058145955.1 of Pseudomonas sp. A39. Lineage (NCBI taxonomy): Bacteria > Pseudomonadati > Pseudomonadota > Gammaproteobacteria > Pseudomonadales > Pseudomonadaceae > Pseudomonas > Pseudomonas sp. A39. The sequence continues at coordinate 27,953 of NZ_JBYVMD010000037.1, read as the reverse complement.
GAGCTTTCCCAGACCACCGGCCCCAGGCGCTCGAGCATCACCCCTCGCACGCTGTTGGCCAGTTGCGCCACTTGCTCGGCGACGTCGGGCGAGCCCGGACGCTGGTAACCGATCAGGGGGATGTGCCCGACCTTCATCACCTGATAGGGCGTGAGCGGCGGCAGAATATCGTCCGCCCGCCACACCCCGGCCAGGGTCAACGCCACCAGGTGGGTGGAATGGGTGTGCACCACCCCGCCCACCGTAGGGTTGCGGTCATACACCTGACGGTGCAGGGCCAGGGTCTTCGAGGGTTTGTCGCCGGACACCCACTCGCCTTTCAGGTTGACCTTGGCAATCGCCCCAGGCGCCAGGCGACCCAGGCAGACATCGGTGGGCGTAATCAACCAGCCATCGTCCAGGCGCGCACTGATATTGCCGGCGCTGCCGACGGTGTAGCCACGTTGATACAGGCTGTGGCCGACGTCGCAGATTTCTTCGCGCAGGGCCTGTTCGTCAATGCCGCTCATTGGGCACCTCCGGCCAGGTGCGCAAGGGCCTTGGCAAAGAACTCGCGCCCCCCGAAGTTGCCCGATTTCAGCGCCAGTGCCAGCGGCTCGGTGGAACTGCTGACCGTGGCCGGCACGCCGGGGTCGATCTGTGCACCAATCTGCAACAGGTTGACGCCGAGGGCCTTGACCACCGCGCCGGAGGTCTCCCCGCCCGCCACCACAAAGCGCCGCACACCCTGCTCGCGCAAGCCGGCAGCGATCTCGCCCAAGGCGTTCTCCACCAGGGCGCCGGCGCGTTCGACACCCAGCTGTTGCTGCACCGCCTTGACCTCGGCCGGGGTGCTGGTGGCGTAGATCAATACGGTGTGTGCACTGTCGCGGGCAAAGGCCAGCGCCTGCGCCACCACCGGCTCACCGGCGGCCAGGGCGATGGGATCGATGCGCAACGCCGGGCGGCCCGCCTCGCACCAGGCCGCGACCTGGCCGAGGGTCGCCACCGACGCACTGCCGGCCAGCACCACTTCGCCACCGCTGACCGTGGGCAACGTGTTCACATCGAAGTCGCGCAATTTACCCGCGCGGCGGAAATTGCCCGGCAGCCCCAGGGCCAGGCCCGAGCCACCGGTGAGCAGCGGCAAGTCGGCGCAGGCGCTGCCCAGGGTGTAGAGGTCCTGGTCCGACAGCGCGTCGGCGATGGCAATGCCCACGCCTTGCGCGCGCAGTTCGGCGATCTTCGTGCGGGTCGCGTCCACCCCCGCGGCAACCGCGTCGTAACGCAGCAGCCCGACCGGCAATGCAGTCTGACGTTGCAGCACGCGCACCAAGTTGGCGTCGCCCATCGGCGTCAGTGGGTGATGCTGCATGCCCGACTCATTGAGCAACTGGTCCTGCACAAACAGGTGGCCACGGAAAATCGTCCGGCCGTTTTCCGGGAACGCCGGGCAGGCCAAGGTGAAATCACTGCCCAGCGCCTTGAGCAAGGCCTCGCTGACCTGGCCGATATTGCCGGCGGCGGTGGAGTCGAATGTGGAGCAGTACTTGAAGAAAATCTGTTCGCAGCCCTGCTCGCGCAGCCAGTCCAGCGCGGCCAGGGATTCCTCGACAGCCTCTGCCACCGGCGTGGTGCGCGACTTGAGGGCGATGACGATGGCGTCTGCATCCAGCCCGTCCGCGACTTCGCGACTGGGGATGCCAATGCTCTGCACTGTACGCATGCCGCCGCGTACCAACATGTTGGCCAGGTCGGTGGCGCCGGTGAAATCGTCGGCGATGCAGCCCAGCAACGGGCGCGTGGTGGGGTTAGTCATAAAGCGTTCCTTACACCGGCTCGGGCTTGGCAGTCGGCAGGTCGATGCCGGGGAAAATCTTGATCACCGCCGAGTCGTCCTCACGGCCAAAACCGGCGCTGGAGGCCTGCATGAACATCTGGTGCGCGGTGGCGGACAACGGCAGCGGGAATTTGCTCGCACGCGCGGTATCCAGCACCAGGCCGAGGTCCTTGACGAAAATATCCACCGCCGACAGTGGCGTGTAGTCGGCCTTGAGAATGTGCGGCACGCGGTTCTCGAACATCCACGAATTACCGGCGCTGTGGGTGATCACCTCGTACAAGGCCTCGGCGTCCACCCCTTCGCGCAGGCCCAGAGCCATGGCCTCGGCGGACGCCGCGATGTGCACACCAGCGAGCAGTTGGTTGATGATCTTGACCTTGGAACCCAGGCCGTGGACGTCGCCCAGGCGATACACCTTACCGGCCATGCCTGCCAGCACCGCATCGGCCTTGGCATAGGCGGCCTGCGGGCCCGAGGTCATCATGGTCATTTCACCGGCGGCGGCCTTGGCCGCACCGCCGGAAATCGGCGCATCCAGGTACAGCAGGCCGTGGTCGGCCAAGCGCTGGCCGAGGTCGACGGCGTAGGTCGGGGCCACGGTGGCACAACCGATCACCAGGCTCGCAGGGCGCAATGCAGCCACTGCACCGCCTTCGCCGAACAATACGGTTTCGGTCTGTTCGGCGTTGACCACCACGGTGATGAGCACATCACAGGCCTCGGCCATCTGCGCCGGTGACGCGCACGCCACTCCGCCTTCGCCAGCGAACTGCTGGGTGACCGCCTCGCGTACATCACAGGCATGCACATTGAAACCTGCGCGCAACAGCGAACGGGCAATGCCTAGCCCCATCGCGCCCAAACCGATCACACCGACATTCTTATTATTCATGGGGTACTCCAGGGGAAAACGGCGGCTGACACCACACCGGCGAGCCGCGTTGGAATTGGAATCGATCATCCACCAATGAACAGATTATGTGAAGTATTTTTTCGATCTAACATTTTTTAACATCGCCAGCGAAAGAATTTCACACATCACCCTTTATCGCCTCACCCCACGCAAACTCATTTGCGACGCTTGTGCTTTGCGTATTATGGTATACCATCATACGCAAACCACTCCCCCACACCTGATGGAGCCGCTCATGAGTTTCGAAATCCGCAAGATCGTCAGTTATGTAGAAGAAACCTTTATCGAAGGCGGCAAGGCCGCAGACACCCCGGTAAAAATGGTCGGCCTCGCGGTGGTGCTGAAGAACCCATGGCTGGGTCGTGGTTTCGTCGAAGACCTCAAGCCGGAAATCCGCGCCAATTGCTCCGACCTCGGCGCGCAGATGGTCGAACGTCTGGTAGCCATCATTGGCGGCGCCGAAAACATCGAGGCGTACGGCAAGGCAGCGGTGGTCGGTGCCGATGGCGAGATCGAACACGCCAGCGCGATCATCCACACCCTGCGCTTCGGCAATCACTACCGTGAAGCGGTCAAGGCCAAGAGCTACCTGAGCTTCACCAACAAGCGCGGCGGCCCGGGCACTTCGATCCAGATCCCGATGATGCACAAGGACGACGAAGGCCTGCGTTCGCACTACATCACCCTGGAAATGCACATCGAAGATTCGCCGCGTGCCGACGAAATCGTCGTGGTCCTGGGTTGCGCCGACGGTGGCCGCCTGCACCCACGGATCGGTAACCGTTACATCGACCTGGAAGAGCTGGCGGCCGAAAAAGCCCAGTAAGCACGGCCGGCCACCACAACAAAAAACATGCAGGAGCGCTCCATGATTCGGCTCACCGCTGAACGCACCCCGGCTGGCACCAGTTATCTGGCGACCGGCCAAGGCCAGCCTGTGGTTTTGATCCACGGCGTGGGCCTGAATAAAGAAATGTGGGGCGGGCAAGTCGTTGGCCTGGCCACGAACTACCGCGTGATCAGCTATGACATGCTCGGCCATGGCGCCAGCCCGCGCCCGGCCGCCGGCACGCCGCTGCTGGGGTATGCCGACCAGTTGCTGGAGCTGCTCGACCACCTGCAACTGCCCCAGGCCACAGTGATCGGTTTTTCCATGGGTGGCCTGGTCGCCCGGGCGTTTGCCCTGCACTACCCCGAGCGCCTCACCTCCTTGGTGGTGCTCAACAGCGTGTTCAACCGCAGCCCCGAACAGCGTGCCGGCGTGATCGCACGCACCGCCCAGGCCGCCGAACACGGCCCGGATGCGAATGCCGAAGCTGCGCTGTCGCGCTGGTTCAGCCGTGAATACCAGGCCGCCAACCCGGCGCAGATCGCCGCCCTGCGTGAAACCCTGGCGGGCAACGACCCCCAGGGCTACCTGACCACCTACGAACTGTTTGCGACCCAGGACATGTACCGCGCCGACGACCTCAAGGGTTTGCGCGTCCCCACCCTGGTCGCCACCGGCGAACTCGACCCCGGTTCAACCCCGGAAATGGCCCGGCAACTGGCCGATCGTATTCCCGGCGCCACCGTTGCGGTGCTGGCCGAGCAACGGCATATGATGCCGGTAGAATCGCCACGCCTGGTCAACCAGCTGCTGCTGGGCTTCCTCGACACGGTGTACGCCCAAAACAATCCAATCAAGGGGATCGTTGCATGACACTCGCACGCTTCCAGATGTGCATCGGCGGTGAATGGGTCGATGCCCTGTCCGGCAAGACTTTCGACAGCCTCAACCCGGCCCTGGCCGAACCCTGGGCGCAACTGCCCGACGCCGATGAAGCCGATGTGGAGCGCGCTGTACAGGCCGCCCAAAGCGCCTTCGACAGCCCGGCCTGGCGTGGCCTCACCGCCACCGCACGGGGCAAATTGCTGCGCCGCCTGGGCGACCTGATCGCCGACAACAAGGAACAACTGGCCCAGCTGGAAAGCCGCGACAACGGCAAGTTGATCCGCGAAACCCGTGGCCAGGTCAGCTACCTGCCGGAGTTCTTCCACTACACCGCCGGCCTGGCCGACAAGCTCGAAGGCGGCACCCTGCCGCTGGACAAGCCGGACCTGTTCGCCTACACCGTGCACGAAGCCATGGGCGTGGTGGCGGCGATCATTCCGTGGAACAGCCCGCTGTACCTGACCGCGATCAAACTCGCGCCGGCCCTGGCGGCGGGCAATACCATCGTGATCAAGCCGTCGGAACACGCCTCGGCGACCATCCTCGAACTGGCGCGCCTGGCCCTTGAAGCCGGGATCCCGCCGGGCGTGGTCAACGTGGTCACCGGCTACGGTCCCAGCACCGGCGCCGCCCTCACCCGCCACCCGCTGGTGCGCAAGATCGCCTTTACCGGCGGCGCGGCCACGGCCCGCCATGTGGTGCGCAGCAGCGCGGAGAACTTCGCCAAGCTGTCCCTGGAGCTGGGCGGCAAATCGCCGAATATCATCTTTGCCGACGCCGACCTCGACAGCGCCATCAATGGCGCGATTGCCGGGATCTATGCGGCGTCCGGGCAGAGCTGCGTGTCCGGTTCGCGCCTGCTGGTGCAGGATGAGATCTACGACGAATTCGTCGAGCGCCTGGTGGCACGCGCCCAGCGCATCCGCATCGGTAACCCGCAGGACGACGCCAGCGAAATGGGGCCCATGGCCACCGCACAGCAACTGGCCGTGGTCGAAGGCCTGGTCGCGGATGCCATCGCCGAAGGCGCGCGCCTGCGCACCGGCGGCAAACGCCCGCAGAACCTCGGCGAGGGCTGGTTCTATGAGCCGACGCTGTTCGAATGCGACCGCAATTCGATGAAGATCATGCAGGAAGAAGTGTTCGGCCCGGTGGCCTCGGTCATCCGTTTCAAGGACGAAGCCGAAGCGCTGGCCATCGCCAACGACTCGCAATTCGGCCTCGCCGCCGGCATCTGGACCCGCGACCTCGGCCGCGCCCACCGCCTGGCGCGGGACGTGCGCTCGGGAATCATCTGGGTCAACACCTACCGTGCCGTGTCGGCAATGGCGCCCATCGGCGGCTTCAAGAACAGCGGCTACGGACGTGAAAGCGGCATCGATTCGGTACTCGCCTACACCGAGCTTAAGACAGTGTGGATCAACCTCTCCCAGGCGCCCATGCCTGATCCCTTCGTGATGCGTTAAGAGACCCCGACCATGATCGAACCCGGCATTTACAAAGACGTCATGAGCTCGTTCCCTTCGGGCGTCACGGTGGTCACCACCCTCGACCCGGACGGCGGCATCGTCGGCATTACCGCCAGTGCGTTCAGCGCGCTGTCGATCGACCCGGCGCTGGTGCTGTTCTGCCCCAACTATGCGTCGGACACCTACCCGATCCTGCGCGACAGCAAGCGCTTCGCGATCCACCTGCTGTCCGCCGACCAGACCGCCGAGGCCTATGCGTTCGCCAGCAAAGGCAAGGAAAAGGCCAAGGGCATCGAGTGGCACCTGAGCGAGCTGGGCAACCCCCTGCTGGCCAAGGCCACGGCGATCATCGAGTGCGAACTGTGGCGCGAATACGACGGCGGCGATCACGCGATCATCGTCGGCGCGGTGAAGAACCTGATCCTGCCCAAGGAACCGGTCACGCCGATGATCTACCACAAGGGCAAGCTGGGCCCGCTGCCGACCCTGGCCTGAGGCGCACCGGGGGCAGAGGGAGCGCGCCATGAGGGTTTGTCGCTTAAAGAACGCAGCATGATAAACTTGGGCACGATTTTCGGCCCTCAATCGGCCCCGGCCGGCCGAGGCCTCCAGTTAACCGCTAAATTCAGAGCAGACCCCATGAAACGCGCGCCCCTCGACGACAGCTTCAAGGTCAATCACAACCCGGTCACCCTGCGCGAAATCGTGCTGGAAAAACTGCGCAGCGCCATCATGAACTTCCAACTGCTGCCCGGTGACCGCCTGGTGGAGCGCGACCTGTGCGACCGCCTCGGGGTCAGCCGCACCTCGGTGCGCGAAGCCTTGCGTCACCTGGAGTCCGAAGGCCTGGTGGAATTCGCCGACGCCAAGGGCCCGCAGGTAGCGATCATTACCCTGGCCGACGCCGTCGACATCTATGAACTGCGTTGCGTGCTCGAAGGCTTGATCGTGCAATTGTTCACCCTGCGCGCCAAGGCGAAGGACATCAAGGCCCTGGAAAAAGCCCTCGAAGAAAACCGCAAGGCCCTCAAGGACGGCGAGCTGCAACAGGTCATCGACTCGGTGCAGGGCTTCTACGACGTGCTGCTCGAAGGTTCGGGCAACCATGTGGCGGCCACCCAGCTGCGCCAGTTGCAGGCCCGCATCAGCTACCTGCGCGCCACCTCGGTGTCCCAGGAAAACCGTCGCGGCACCAGCAACCAGGAAATGGAACGCATGGTCCAGGCGATCAAGAGCGGCGACCCGCTGGCCGCCCACCAGGCGTGCGTCGATCACGTGCGCGCCGCCGCCGCCGTGGCCCTGGACTACCTCAAGCGCAAACAGGAAGAAACCGGCAAGCTTCCGGAAATCACCCTGCCCATCGCGCTGAAAGAACCGCGCATAGGTCACTGACCTTGGCCAGCCCCAGCTTTTGCCCGACATGCGGCGGCAGTGACCTCGGTCACCAGCTGCCACCGGGCGATACCCATGAGCGCCTGATGTGCCGGGGCTGCGGCTATATCCACTACATCAACCCCAAGATCATCGCCGGCTGCATCATCGAGCAGGACGGCAAATACCTGCTGTGCCAACGCGCGATCCCGCCCCGCCCCGGCACCTGGACATTGCCTGCCGGTTTCATGGAAGGTGGCGAAACCACCGAACAGGCCGCGCTGCGTGAAGTGTGGGAAGAAAGCGGCGTACGTGCCGAGATCGTATCGCCCTACTCGATCTTCAGCGTGCCCAGGATCAGCGAGGTCTACATCATCTTCCGCGCCATCGCGCTGGAGATCACCGGCCAGTTCGGGCCGGAGACCATGGACTATAAGTTCTTCGCGCCTGAGGATATTCCCTGGGACAGCATCTACTACCCGGCGATCCGGCAGATCCTCGAGCGTTATATCGAGGAACGCCAGGCTGGGGTGTATGGCATCTATATCGGGAACGATGACAGCGGCAAGATTCATTTCATCCGCTGACCGCACGGCCAAACACGGATCAAAATGTGGGAGGGGGCTTGCTCCCGATAGCAGTGTGTCAGTCAATACATGAAGTGACTGAACTACCGCTATCGGGAGCAAGCCCCCTCCCACATTTGGCCCACATTTGGCCTGATGACCTAGGGTGCCAGCCCTTCCACAATAATAATCTGCGCCACCCCTGCCCCCTCGCGGTGTCCCTTCGCCTCCTGATACTCCCTGGATTCATAACAGGCCACCGCCTGCTCATAGCTCTCAAACTCAATCACCACATTACGCTGCCGTGACGGCCCGCCTTCCATCGCCTCGCTGCGCCCGCCCCTGGCCAGGAACCGCCCGCCAAACTTTGCAAACGCCGCCGGCGCACGCTGGGTGTACTGGGTGTACTGCTCTGCATCAGACACATCCACATGGGCAATCCAGTAGGCCTTCATCGTGACATCCTCTTGTTGAATTTTTGTGGTATACCATAATACATACAACCAACAAATCGAGCACTCTCCATGTCCTTCAACAGCATCGCAGACATCATCGAAGACTACCGCCAAGGCAAGATGGTGCTCCTGGTGGACGACGAAGACCGGGAAAACGAAGGCGACCTGCTGCTGCCTGCGGCCTGCTGCACCGCCGAGACTATCAGTTTCATGGCCCGCGAAGCCCGTGGCCTGATCTGCCTGACCCTCACCGACGAACACTGCCAGCGCCTGGGCCTGGAACAGATGGTGCCAAGCAATGGCAGCGTGTTCAGCACCGCGTTTACCGTGTCCATCGAAGCCGCCAGCGGGGTCACCACCGGCATCTCCGCCGCCGACCGCGCGCGTACCGTGGCAGCGGCCGTCGATGTCAATGCCGGGCCGGCCGACATCGTGCAGCCGGGGCATATCTTCCCGCTGCGCGCCAAGGACGGCGGCGTGTTGACCCGCGCCGGCCACACCGAGGCCGGCTGCGACCTGGCGCGCCTGGCCGGGCACACCCCGGCGTCGGTGATCGTCGAAGTGATGAACGACGACGGCACCATGGCCCGCCGCCCGGAACTGGAAATCTTCGCGCGCAAGCATGGCATCAAGATCGGCACCATCGCCGACCTGATCCACTACCGCCTCAGCACCGAACGCACCGTGGTGCGCATCGGTGAACGCGACCTGCCGACGGTGCACGGCACGTTCCGCCTGATCACCTTTGAAGACCGCATCGACGGCGGCGTCCACATGGCCATGGTCATGGGCCAGTTGCGCCGCGATACCCCTGCGCTGGTACGCGTGCACGTGATCGACCCGCTGCGCGACCTGGTCGGTGCCGACTACAGCGGCCCGTCCAACTGGACGCTGTGGGCGGCCTTGCAACGTGTCGCCGCTGAAGGCAGCGGCGTGGTGGTGGTGCTGGCTAACCATGAGTCGTCCCAGGCGCTGCTGGAACGCGTGCCGCAACTGACCCAGGCGCCGCGCCAGTTCAACCGTTCGCAGTCGCGCATCTATTCTGAAGTGGGCACCGGGGCGCAGATCTTGCAGGACCTCGGCGTCGGCAAGCTGCGTCACCTCGGCCCGCCCCTCAAATACGCCGGGCTGACCGGCTACGACTTGGAGGTGATCGAGAGCATTCCCTTCACCGAATGACGGATAACCGGTAAGGCAAAATGCTTGCACAAAGTTTGGAATACCATAATATGATATTCCATAGACCGAACGCTTCTGCCAAGTGCGCCCGCCAGGGAGAGCACCAATAAAAGCCCTTGGCACGGTCGCCTTTTGGGGTCTCGATTAGAGGCTCCCGATGGACCTACTGCTCCCGATAGGCGGGCATTACCAAGCCCGCTCAATAACAAAACAAATGAGGGCGTGAAAATGGTGTTGAACAAACGTGCAACCGCGGTGCTGTTCGCGGGTTTATTGGCTACGGCCACTCACGCGGCCCTGGCAGCCGAAAGCGTCAATTTCGTGAGCTGGGGCGGTAGCACCCAGGATGCGCAGAAGCAGGCCTGGGCCGACCCGTTCAGCAAGGCCAGCGGCATTACCGTGGTCCAGGATGGCCCCACCGACTACGGCAAACTCAAGGCCATGGTCGAAAGCGGCAACGTGCAGTGGGACGTGGTGGATGTGGAGGCCGACTTCGCCTTGCGCGCCGCCGCCGAAGGCCTGCTCGAACCCCTCGATTTCTCAGTGATCCAGCGCGACAAGATCGACCCGCGCTTCGTCTCCGACCATGGTGTGGGCTCGTTCTTCTTCTCCTTCGTGCTCGGCTACAACGAAGGCAAGCTCGGCGCCGGTAAGCCTCAGGACTGGACCGCGCTGTTCGACACCAAGACCTACCCCGGCAAACGTGCCCTCTACAAATGGCCAAGCCCCGGCGTGCTCGAACTGGCGCTGCTGGCCGACGGCGTCCCCGCCGACAAACTCTACCCCCTGGACCTGGATCGCGCCTTCAAGAAACTCGACACCATCAAGAAAGACATCGTCTGGTGGGGCGGCGGCGCGCAGTCGCAACAGTTGCTGGCCTCCGGCGAAGTCAGCATGGGCCAGTTCTGGAACGGTCGCATCCACGCCCTGCAGGAAGACGGCGCGCCCGTGGGCGTGAGCTGGAAGCAGAACCTGGTGATGGCCGACATCCTCGTCGTGCCTAAAGGTTCGAAAAACAAGGCCGCCGCGATGAAATTCCTGGCCAACGCCAGCAGCGCCAAGGGCCAGGCTGACTTCTCCAACCTGACCGCCTATGCACCGGTGAATATCGACAGCGTGCAGCGCCTGGATTCGGTGCTCGCGCCGAACCTGCCGACCGCCTACGTCAAGGACCAGATCACCCTCGATTTCGCCTACTGGGCCAAGAACGGCCCGGCCATTGCGACACGGTGGAATGAATGGCTAGTCAAATGAAAATGACGGCAACCACACCGACCGGGAGCGCCCTTGGCGCTGCCGGCGCGGTTTCGGCCAAGGCCGGGGCCCCGTCCCTGGCGCAGCGCTGGCGGGGGTCGAGCAACCTGATCCCGGCCCTGCTGTTCCTCGGCCTGTTCTTCCTGGCGCCGCTGATCGGCCTGTTGCTGCGCGGCGTGCTGGAGCCGGTGCCGGGCCTGGGCAACTATGAACAGCTGTTCGCCAACTCGGCCTATGCCCGCGTGCTGCTCAACACGTTCTCGGTGGCGGGCCTGGTGACCCTGTTCAGCCTGCTGCTGGGCTTTCCGCTGGCCTGGGCGATCACTCTGGTGCCACGCGGCTGGGGACGCTGGATCCTCAACATCGTGCTGCTGTCGATGTGGACCAGCCTGCTCGCCCGCACCTACTCCTGGCTGGTCTTGCTGCAAGCCTCCGGGGTGATCAACAAGGCGCTGATGGCCATGGGCATCATCGATGTGCCCCTGGAGATGGTGCACAACCTCACGGGCGTGGTGATCGGCATGAGCTACATCATGATCCCGTTCATCGTGCTGCCGTTGCAGGCGACCATGCAGGCCATCGACCCGATGATCCTGCAGGCCGGCTCGATCTGCGGCGCCAGCCCGTGGACCAACTTCTTCCGCGTCTTCTTGCCGCTGTGCCGGCCGGGCTTGTTTTCCGGCGGCCTGATGGTGTTCGTGATGTCCCTCGGTTACTACGTCACCCCGGCGCTGCTCGGCGGTGCACAGAACATGATGCTGCCCGAGTTCATCATCCAGCAGGTGCAATCGTTCCTTAATTGGGGCCTGGCCAGTGCCGGCGCCGCGTTGCTGATCTTCATCACGCTGGTGCTGTTCTACTTCTACCTGAAGCTCCAGCCGGAATCCCCGGTTGGCGCCAGCAACGCGAGGTAAGCCGTCATGCTCCTGACCCCCAATGCCATGAGCCGCAGGATGCGCTTGGGCCTCTACACCACCACCGGGTTGATTGGCCTTTTCCTGCTGCTGCCGATTGTGTTTATCGTGCTGCTGTCGTTCGGCTCGTCGCAATGGCTGGTGTTCCCACCGCCCGGCTGGACGCTGAAATGGTACGGCCAGTTCTTCTCCAACGCCGATTGGATGAACGCGGCCATGGCCAGCCTCAAGGTGGCCGTGTTGACCACCGTGTTCGCCGTCGCCCTGGGCCTGCCTACCGCGTTTGCCCTGGTGCGCGGGCGCTTCCCCGGCCGCGAATTGCTCTACGGCCTATTCACCCTGCCGATGATCGTGCCCTTGGTGATCATCGCCGTGGCGGTGTACGCGCTGTTCCTCAAGCTCGGCTACACCGGCACGATGTTCGCGTTTGTGGTCAGCCATGTGATCGTTGCGCTGCCGTTCACCATCATCTCGATCATCAACTCGCTGAAGCTGTTCGACCAGTCGATTGAAGACGCGGCGGTGATCTGCGGCGCCTCGCGCTTGCAGGCAGTGTTCAAGGTGACCTTCCCGGCGATTCGCCCGGGGATGGTAGCCGGCGCACTGTTCGCCTTTCTGGTCTCGTGGGACGAAGTGGTGCTCAGCGTGATGATGGCCAGCCCTACCCTGCAAACCCTTCCCGTAAAAATGTGGACCACCCTGCGCCAGGACCTGACGCCTGTGATCGCCGTCGCGTCGACGCTGCTGATCGGCCTCTCGGTGCTGGTCATGGTGATTGCCGCCGCCGTTCGCCGGCGTACCGAAACCCGCGCCTGAGCGCCGAGGAGAAGAACATGAGTGCAGTGATCAACGATGTCGCACAGAGCCACGGCCAACCCCTGGTCAGCCTGCGCAACCTGAACAAGCACTACGGTGAATTCGCTGCCGTGGACAACATCTCGCTGGACATCCAGGACGGCGAATTCCTCACCTTCCTCGGCTCCAGCGGCTCGGGCAAAAGCACCACGCTGTCGATGCTGGCCGGCTTCGAAACGCCAAGCAGCGGCGAGATCCTGGTCAGCGGTCAATCCCTGGTCAACGTGCCGCCGCACAAGCGCGACATCGGCATGGTGTTCCAGCGTTACTCGCTGTTCCCGCATTTGTCGGTACGCGACAACATCGCCTTCCCCCTGGCGATTCGCAAACTGGCCAGCGCCGAACGCGAAAAGCGCGTCGACGCCATGCTCAAGCTGGTGCAGTTGGAACAGTTCGCCCATCGCCGCCCTTCGCAATTATCTGGCGGCCAACAGCAACGGGTCGCCATCGCCCGCGCGCTGGTGTACGAGCCACGCATCCTGTTGATGGACGAACCCCTCGGCGCCCTCGACAAGAAGCTGCGTGAAGACCTGCAAGACGAACTGCGCCAGCTGCACCGGCGCTTGGGCATCACCATCGTCTACGTGACCCACGACCAGGAAGAAGCCATGCGCCTGTCCCAGCGCATCGCGATTTTCAGCCACGGCAAGATCGTCGGCCTGGGCAGCGGCTTCGACCTCTACCAGAACCCGCCGAACGCGTTTGTCGCCTCGTTCCTCGGCAACTCCAATTTCCTCAAGCTCAAGGCCCAGGGCAACGCAGTGGCGTCGTTCGAAGGCCAGGCGCTGTCGATCCGCCTGACCACCGGGCTGCACACCGAGCAGGATGTGCTGCTGATGGTACGCCCGGAAAAAGCCTTGGCGCTGAGCGTCGAACAGGCCGCCGAACAACCGCTGGCGGCGGGCTGGAATGAAGTGTCGGCGATTGTCGGTGAAGTGCTGTTCCTCGGCGAAAGCCAGACCTGCACCGTGAAAACCCTGGGCGGCACGTCGATGACGGTCAAGGCGCTGTCCGCTGCCGGCATGCCGCTCAAGGCCGGCGACCCGGTGCGTGTGCGCTGGGCGACGGCGGATGCGTGTGTGTATACGGAGTGGGCTGAAAGCGACCTGAACAAGGCCGCAGGCGCGCATTGAATCCCATGTGGGAGGGGGCTTGCCCCCGATAGCGTTGTGTCAGTTAAAGATGCATTCACTGACACTCCCTCATCGGGGGCAAGCCCCCTCCCACATTTGAAGTGCGTTTACCCGTTAAAGCTTGCGCTCGAAAATCGCCCCCTCGATCCCCAGCACCTCACGGGTATCGGCATAGATCCCCACGCCCTTCTCCCACACCTGCTTGATCGACTGATCCGCGCAGCGAATCTGGTAATTGAGTTCGAACGGCTCCTGCCGTGACAGCGCATATTGCACCTCGCGCCACACATAGTCGGCATCCTGCGCCAGGATCAGGCTGTTGTAGGTGAACTCATGGTTGTCCACCAGGCGCTCGGCGGGGTAGCCGGTGAGTTGCAGGCAGCCCGCGCTGACGAATTCCATGGTCCAGTCGCGGTTGTTGCGGCCGCGATAGATCAGGCCCGGCATGCTGTCGAGCAAGCTCATGCTGCTGCGCTGGCTGGCCTGCAAGGCGATTTCGCGGCGTTTGTGGGCCGTAACGTCACCGGCCACCAGGTAGAAGCCTTGGGGGCCGCGCTTGAGGCTGATGTCAAACCAGCGCAATTCACCGCTGGGGTGCACAAAACGCAGGCGCTGGTTGAATGAGGTGTCGGGGCGGCGGCGCAGTTCATTCAAGGCCTGGCGCCATAGCGGGCGGTCTTCCTGGTGCACGTAGTCCATCAGGTTACGCTCCGCGCCGTGCGGGCCCATCAACGCGGCCCAGGCCAGGTTGGAGTGGGCGATCTGGCCGTTGTCGCGCAGTTGCACTAAGGCGGCGGGAAAGCAATCCATCACGTCCATGGGCGGCGGCGCAAATGCTTCGGGGCTGTCCCTCATCTAGTGGCGCTCCTCGTGTTTCATCAAGGCGCCGCTGTGCACCCAGGCCGCCAGCTCCAGGCGCGAATGCAGGCCGAGTTTCTGCAACAGGCTGCGCACGTAGATTTTCACCGTGCCGTCGCTGATCCCCAGTTCGCGACCGATCTGTTTATTGCTCATGCCGGCGGCGATCAGCGCCAGGGTCTGGCCTTCGCGCTCGGTGAGGTTGCCGCTGTCGATGGGGTCGCACGACGGCGACGGCTCAGCCTGGTCGGCGAGCAAGGCAATCAGGGTCGAGTCCAGTACGATCGCGCCCTTGTGACAGTTGCGCATATACGCCAGCAACGCATCCGGCTCGGTTTCCTTGAGCACATAACCGCTGGCACCCAGGCGCAAGGCCGTGAGCAACTCGGCGCGGTCCATGGAGGCGGTGAGCACCACCACCTGGCAATCCAGGCGCAACTGGCGCAGTTCGTCCAGTACCTGCAAACCGCTGAGGCCAGGCATGTGCAAATCCAGCAGCACCTGTTGCGGCGTCAGGCTCACGGCCAGGTTGATGCCCTCGCGGCCGCTGGCCGCCTGCCCCACCACTTCGAAGTCGCCGCTGGCATCGAACAACTGCGCCAGGCCCTTGCGAAACAACGGGTGATCATCGATCAGTAATAAGGTCGTGCAGTCCATCGAGACTCCCCTGTGGCAGATCGTGGTGGCGACGCAGGCCAAGGTGCACACGCACCCCGTGCGGGCGGATCGCCTCTATGCTCAGCCGTGCACCGATGCTGGCGGCGCGCTCGCGGATAATCGCCAGGCCGAAATGGTTGTGCTCGTCGCAGGCCGGGATCAAGCCGATACCATCGTCTTCCACCGACACCGAGGCGTCGCCCTCCTGGGTCTGGCGCAGTTCGATCCGCACGTGGCGCGCGTGGGAATGCCGCACTGCGTTGGTCAGGGCCTCGCGGATGATCTGCAGGATCTGCAATTCGGTTTCCGGGCTCAGGGCGTCGTCGGCCAGGCGGTTGTCGAGTTCGAAGACAATGATGCAACGCCGCGAGAACTCCGCGACCGAATCGGCCAGGGCCTGGCGCAGCGAGCGCCCGTCCATGGTCAGGCGCGCACTGGTGATCAGCTCGCGCACCTGGCGTTGCAGTTGGCTCAGGCCGGTGCACAGGTCCTGCAGGGCCGGCTCGCCCAGTTGCGACTGCAAGCCATGGGCCTGGAACGACAGGTAGCCCAACTGCTGCGCCACCGAATCGTGCAGCTCACGGGCCAGGGCGCCGTGTCGGGAAGTCGCCTGTTTGCGCTGCTGCTCACGGTTGTGGCAGCGCAGGCGTACGGTCACGCCCACCGCCTGCGCCGCCTCTTCCAGTATCCGGCGCCAACTGGTACCGGCCCGCCGAGGGGTGTCGAGCAGCAATGCGCCCTTTTCACCCTCGGGCAAGGCGCACACCAGACGGTGCACGCCCCTTTGCCGGCAAGGTCCGCAGGCTTGGGGAGCGTCCGTCACGCTGGCGTCGCGCCAGGGGCAGCGCGCGACGGCCTGGCAACCGTCGACCGCCCCTCGCCGCGTCGGGCCCAGGTCTTCGCCGCCGAGGATCAGGTTAAGCCTGGCAGGCGGCAGCAGTGCGTCGAAACGGTCCAGGAAACCCGACAAGGCACCGTCAGCGTGCAGGGGCAACCCGGCCAACAACCTGCGCACGCTGCGCGCCTGTTCGGGGCGTACAGGCCCCAACCAGAGCGGCCAGCCTTTTGGTCGTGTCAGCACTCTTTGATAACTCCCCGTCCGGTTGCTCTGCGTGGTCAAGAAGCCCAGCAACTTCCATGCCCCGAATGGCCGGCGCACAAGGCTTATCTCCAAAGGCATAGCCCTTTTTCCAGATTGAGAAGATTTTCCCCATAGGAAAGTATCTCTCCCAACAGGAAACAAAAACGCACCGTGGAGAGCCCGCATGACGCCTACCCGCAGCCGCCCCATCGTGGTGATGCAATCCGCCGCCGCCCGCGCAGCGTTCATCAGCGAACTGCACATGCCCGTGCTGTTGAACGGCGAACACCCTGACTTTGCGCGGCGCCTGCAACACGCGTTGGCCAGCGCCACCGTGGGTTGCCGGCTTTACCTGCTGGGCGACGAAGCCTTTATCTGGCGTGTGCACGGCGAGGCCCGTGCCGCGGGCCTGGAAGACGACGAGATCGACATGACCTGCACCACGCCGGGCCTGCGCCAGGTGTATTGCGCGCACTGCGGCCTGACCCAGGCGGCCGGGCCGGCGCCGCTGTTGAACTGCATCGGCTGCCACGTCGGGCTGGAGGTCCGCACGCATTTTTCCCGGCGCCTGGGGGCGTACCTCGGCGTGTGCATCAACCCTGACCAGCCCTACGCGGGGTTCCAGCCATGAGCGCGGCCCTCAACGTCCAGGTCAGCGCAGCACGCATGCTCACGCCCGTCGTTCGCGAATTCACCCTGACGCCCGCCACGGGCAGCCTGCCCGGCTTCTCGCCCGGCAGCCATGTGCAGGTGCACCTGCCGCTGGCCGAAGGCACGGTGCGCAACGCCTATTCACTCACCAGCGACCCGGCGCACCCCCAGCACTATCGCATCGCCGTGCGCCTGCAAGACGCCTCGCGCGGTGGCTCGCAGTACCTGCACAGGCAGGTGCAGGTCGGCGACACCTTGCAGATTTCGCCGCCGGCCAATCTGTTCGCGCCCCATGGCACCGCGCGCCTGCACATCCTCATCGCCGCCGGGATCGGGATCACGCCGTTCATGGCCTATATCGCCGCAATGGAACAACAGCAGGCCGACTTCGAACTGCATTACCTGTTCCGCCGGGGCCTCAGCGACGCGTATCTGGACGAGCTGCAACACCGCCTCGGCCCGCGCCTGCACGCCTACGAACGGCGCCCGGACCTGAACCCAATCCTCGGCAACCGGCCGCTGGGCAGCCACGTCTACACCTGTGGTCCGCAGCCCTTGCTCGAGGCGGTTGAGCAACACGCCACACGCCTCGGCTGGCCGCTCAAGCGCGTGCATTCGGAAGCCTTCAAGGGCGCACAACCCGGCCAGCCGTTCGACCTGCACCTGCTGCGCAGCGGCCGACGCCTGCGGGTCGAGGCCGAGCAAAGCCTGCTCGAAGCCCTGGAACAGGCCGGCCTGCAAGTGCCCAACCTGTGCCGTGGCGGGGTCTGCGGGCAATGCATCACGCGCCACCAAGGCGGCACCATCGAACACCGTGACAGCTTCCTCAGCCCGGCCGAGCAGGCCGACTTTCTGATGCCCTGCGTCTCGCGCGGCAGCGGCCCCTGCGTTTCGCTGGACCTATAGGAGTGAGTGCCATGCCCCTGCAAACGAGCCCCGTGCTGAGCTATCGCGACGATTTCAGTTTTCGCAACAGCCCGGCAGCGATCCGCCGTTTTCCCTTTCCCTTTACCGAGGACAGCTACCTGTACTCGGTGAACATCGAACCGGCCATCTCCCGCGACCCCGGCTCGATCTATGAGCACGCCTTCGACATCGACGAGCACTACCGCTCGGAAATGGCCGAGCGCGCCCTGGTGTTGGACAAGGACCCGCGCCGCTACCTGGTGATGCCACACATGCAAGTGGCCGCCTGGGATGCACTGCAGATGATCATGGAGCACCTGGCTACCGACTACCCGCAGTGGTTCAGCCTGGTGCAAGACGGCGAGCGCTGGCAGTGGCGCAACCACCTGCTGGACATCGACCAGCCCTTCATCTTCGGCGATGCCACCAGCCTGCCCTGCGCGCCGCTGGAGTACATCGGCCGCCAGGTGCAGGGGGATTTCGCCCTGCTCGACCAGCGCGACGGCGACCTGTACATGGACGCCGGCCTGGTCACCAGCCCGGCCGACTGGTCGTTGGCGTTCGACGCCGGCATGAGTTTCAAGCAATGGCACGCACCGGTGCCCATGGCCCATCAGATGGGCGTGTTCGAGCGCGCACTGAAGTACCTGCTCAACGTGCAGGTCGGCCAGCCGGTACGGCGCTTGAACTGGACCCTGACCATCAACCCGCGCCTGGATTCGTCGCCGGAAACCTTCCATGAATGGGGCGCCGATCGCGGCCAGATCACCGCCGAGAACGTCGGGCAGCAGGTACACCTGCGGGTCGAGCTGCAAGTGATGGCGCGCCTGCCGCGCAGCCACGCGGTGATGTTCAGCATCCGTACCTACCTGATCAGCCTGGACGAGCTGGTCACGCAACCCGGCTGGGGCTGTCGCCTGCACCGCGTGCTGCGCGACCTGCCCGACCCCATCGCCGACTACAAGGGCATGACCCGCTACCGCCACACGCTGGTCGAGTGGTTGAGCCAGTTCGACCCACAGGCCTGACGCCCCCTCTTCTACGACAAGGAACCTCACATGACCCACTCATGGCGTATTTCTGCATTGGCCGAACGGCACCGCGCCCTCGGCTCGAATCTCGAAGACTGGAACGGCATGGGCACTGCCTGGACCTACAGCAGTGACCTCGCCGACCACCACCAGGCGATCCGTACCCACGCCGGGTTGATGGACGTGTCGGGGCTGAAAAAAGTCCACTACGTGGGACCCCACGCCGAGAGCCTGTTGC
Organism: Pseudomonas sp. A39; assembly: GCF_058145955.1. NCBI lineage: Bacteria > Pseudomonadati > Pseudomonadota > Gammaproteobacteria > Pseudomonadales > Pseudomonadaceae > Pseudomonas > Pseudomonas sp. A39. The sequence continues at coordinate 8,886 of NZ_JBYVMD010000037.1, read as the reverse complement.
AGTGGGCCACCACCCGCGACATCGCCAAGCTCTACCCCGGCAAATCGGTCTACGCCTCGATGCTCGATGAGGACGGCAAGTTCGTCGATGACTGCATCGTCTATCGCACCGGTCCGAATGCGTTCATGGTGGTGCATGGCGCCGGCACCGGGCATGAAATGCTCGTGCGCTCGGCCCAGGGCCGGCAAGTGGCGGTGCTGTTCGATGACGACCTGCACGACCTGTCGCTGCAAGGGCCGTTGGCGGTGGATTTCCTCGCCGAACACGTGCCCGGCATCCGCCAACTGGCGTACTTCCATCACCTGCAAACCCGCCTGTTCGACCGCCCGGTGATGATCTCCCGCACCGGCTACACCGGCGAGCGCGGCTACGAGATTTTCTGCAAGGCCGCCGATGCGCCGTTCCTGTGGGACAGCATCCTTGAACAAGGGGCGAGCCTGGGGATCGTCCCCTGCGCCTTCACCGCCCTGGACTGGTTGCGGGTGGAAAGCTCGCTGATGTTCTTCCCCTACGACAACTCGCAGATGTACCCCTTCGCCGACCAGAAGGCCGGCGACACCCTCTGGGAAATGGGCCTGGACTTCACCGTCTCGCCCGGCAAGCACGCCTTCCGTGGCGCCGAAGAACACCTGCGCCTGCGCGGCCAGGAGCGTTTCAAGATCACCGGCGTGCTGCTTGAGGGCGTTCGCGCCGCCGAGGCTGGCGACGCCTTATGGCAAGGCAACCAGCAAGTCGGCGTGATCACCTGCGGCATGTATTCGCGCCTGAGCAAACGCTCGATGGCCATCGCGCGCATGAGCGTCGCCTGCTCAGAACCCGGTATTGCCTTGCAGGTACGCGGCAGCCTTGAGGCCAGCGCCAGCACCCACGCCCTGCCCTTCGACGACCCGCAAAAAACCAAGCGCACGGCCAAGGGCTAAGCCTTCCTTCACTGAATTCAGGAGCCTTCGATGGACGCCTCCCGCGAACATTACATCCTCAAGATCACCTGCCCGGCGGCGTCCGGGATTGTCGCCGCGATCAGCGCGTGCCTGGCCCAACAGCAGTGCTACATCAGCGAGCTGGCGCAGTTCGACGACGAGTTCACCGGGCAGTTTTTCATGCGCGCGGTGTTCCGTTTCAACACCGGCGTGAGCGGCGACATCGGTGCCCTGCGCAACGGCCTCGGCGACCTCGCCGGTGGCTTCGACATGCACTGGCAGTTGTTCAGCTCACGCCAACCGACCCGCGTGCTGCTGATGGTCAGCAAGTTCGACCACTGCCTCACCGACCTGCTCTACCGCCACCGCAAGGGCGAGATGGACATGCACATCACCGCCGTGGTCTCCAACCACCTGGACCTGCGGGCGATGGCCGAGCGCGAAGGCATTCGTTTCATCTATCTGCCGATCACCCAGGACACCAAGGCCCGCCAGGAAGCCGAGCTGATGCGCATCGTCGAAGACACCCAGACCGACCTGGTGGTGCTCGCACGCTACATGCAGATCCTGTCCGACGGCCTGTGCCAGCAACTGTCGGGCCGGGCGATCAATATCCACCACTCGTTCCTGCCCGGTTTCAAGGGCGCCAAGCCCTACCACCAGGCCTATGACCGTGGCGTCAAGCTGATCGGCGCCACCGCCCACTACGTCACCAGCGACCTGGATGAGGGCCCGATCATCGAGCAGGAAATCCAGCGCGTCGACCATACCCACTTGCCCGACTCGCTGGTTGCCATCGGCCGTGACACCGAAACCGTGGCCCTTTCCAAAGCCCTGAAATACCACCTGGAACACCGGGTGTTCATCAACCAGGACAAGACAGTGATCTTTCGCTGAACCCTTCAGGAGGCACGCTCATGACCCTACGTGTTGCAATCATCGGCGCCGGCCCGTGTGGCCTGGCGCAACTTCGCGCGTTCCAGTCGGCCCGCGACAAAGGTGCCGCCATCCCCGAACTGGTGTGCTTCGAGAAACAGCAGGACTGGGGCGGCATGTGGAACTACACCTGGCGCACCGGCCTCGACGAGAACGGCGAGCCGGTGCACGGCAGCATGTACCGCTACCTGTGGTCCAACGGCCCCAAGGAATGCCTGGAGTTCGCCGACTACACCTTCGAAGAACACTTCGGCCGGCCCATCGGTTCCTACCCGCCGCGTGAAGTGCTGTGGGACTACATCAAGGGCCGCGTGGAAAAGGCCGGCGTGCGCGACTACATCCGCTTCAACAATGTGGTGCGCCAAGTCACCTTCGACGCACAGAGCCAGCGCTTCACCCTCTATGCCCACGACTACACCAGCGACACCTTGACCAGCGAAGCATTCGACTATGTGATCAACGCCTGCGGCCACTTCTCCACGCCCAAGGTGCCGTACTTCGAAGGCTTCGAACAGTTTGCCGGGCGCATCCTGCATGCCCACGATTTTCGCGAGGCGCTGGAGTTCAAGGACAAGGACCTGCTGATTATCGGCAGCAGCTATTCGGCCGAGGACATCGGCTCGCAATGCTACAAATACGGCGCGCGCAGCATCACCAGTTGCTACCGCAGCGCGCCCATGGGCTATGCCTGGCCGGATAACTGGGAAGAAAAACCGCTGCTCCAGCGCCTGGAAAACAACCGCGCGTACTTTGTCGACGGCAGCAGCAAGCACATCGACGCGGTGATCCTGTGCACCGGCTACAAGCACCACTTCCCGTTCCTGCCCGATGAACTGAGCCTCAAGACCGACAACCGCCTGTGGCCGATGAACCTCTACAAGGGCGTGTTCTGGGAACCCAACCCCCGCCTGATCTACCTGGGCATGCAGGACCAGTGGTACTCCTTCAACATGTTCGACGCCCAGGCCTGGTATGCCCGCGATGTGATCCTCGGGCGCATACCACTACCCGGCCACGCTGACATGGTCGCCGACAGCCAAGCGTGGCACGCACGGGAACAGGCCCTGGAAACCAACCAGCAGATGTTCGAGTACCAGGGCGCCTACATTCAGCAACTGGTGGACGCCACCGACTACCCGAATTTCGACATCGCCGCCGTCAACGAAACCTTTCTGCACTGGAAGCACGACAAGGCGGAAAACATCATGGGCTATCGCGACAAGTCCTATCGCTCGCTGATGACCGGCACCCAGTCGCCGCCGCACCACACGCCGTGGTTGCAGGCCCTGGATGACTCGATGGCGGCCTACTTGGGAGAGCCCACGACCCCCATCAAGTCGGTCGGCTGATGATGAATGCACCCCGTGTTTCCCATCCCCGAGAGCCCGGGCTGTTTGCCCGCGCGCCGAACCTGGAACGCTACCGCGTGGCCGCCGGCGGTGTGACCCTGGTCGACTTGCAACCCGGCGACAGCCTGCACGTGATCGACGTCGAAGGCCGGCAAACCTGCACACTGCTGGCCCTCGACGCTGGCGGTCGCAGCGCGCTGGCAAGCTGGGGGCTGAACGCGTCAACGGCTTGCCGTGTGCCTGGGCGGATCGGCCAGGCGCTCCAGCGGCGTGGCATCGACGCACAGGCATTGCCGCTGGCCGCCTCGCTATGGGACGCCGACAGCCCGCCCGGCCACAGCCGGCAGTTTGTCGCCGAGGACGCGCTGCTGGTGATTGTCGCCGCACCCGCCGAGGCTACGGCCGTCGACCGGCAATACCGGCCCAGCGAGCTGCGCCTGATAGTGACGCGGGCCAACCCGTCGCCGCTGCTGGTGCCCGCCCTCCCCGAGCCGTTGGGCGATGTACTCGACGAATTCACCCTGCGCGCGGGCACGGCCCACAGCTACACCGTCGCCAAGGGGCAGTACATCCAGGTGCTGGACGTCGCGGGCCGCCAGTGTTCGGACTTCGTCGCCCTCGACCGGCGAGCCCTGGATCGCGGCGTGGAACTGGACCTGGACCAGACCGTCACGCGCACGCTGAACGGCAGCGCGTATCCGGCACCGGGGCTGTTCTCAAAGTTTTTCGACCGCCATATGCAACCGATGCTGGAGGTGGTGCAAGACACGGTCGGGCGCCACGATTCATTCGCCCTGGCCTGCGCGGCGCGCTACTACGAAACCCATGGCTATTTCGGGCACGACAACTGCAGCGACAACCTCAGCCGCGTCCTTGCGCCCCATGGCGTGCAGGCGCGCAACGGCTGGCCGGCGATCAATTTCTTCTTCAACACCGGCATCGATGCGCACCAGCAGATGACCCTGGATGAACCCTGGTCGCGACCCGGCGATTACGTGCTGCTGCGGGCCATGAACGACCTGCTGTGCGGCAGTACCTCGTGCCCGGATGACATTGACCCGGCCAACGGCTGGAACCCGACCGATATCCATGTCCGCATCTACAGCGAGAAGGAGCGTTTTTCCATCGCCATGAGCACTCGAACCACGGCAGATGCCGACCCGATCCTCACCCGTGAGTCCGCGTTCCACTCACGCACCCGCGCCCTCACCGGCAGCTTCACCGACTACCGCAATTGGTGGCTGCCACTGCGCTACGACGGTTACGGCGTGACTGAGGAATACCTCGGTTGCCGCGAACGGGTGGCGGTGATGGACCTGACCGCCCTGCGCAAATTCGAAATCATCGGCCCCGACGCCGAAGCCCTGTTGCAGTACTGCCTGACCCGCGACGTACGGCGCCTGGCGGTGGGCCAGGTGGTGTATTCGGCAATGTGTCACGCCCACGGCGGCATGCTCGACGACGGCACCCTGCTGCGCCTGGGCCCGGACAACTTCCGCTGGATCTGCGGCGAAGACTACGCCGGCGTGTGGTTGCGCGAGCAGGCACAGAAACTGGGCATGAAGGTGTGGGTCAAGTCGGCCAGTGAGCAGATTCACAACCTGGCGGTGCAAGGGCCGCTGAGTCGCGAGCTGCTCAAGCAGATGGTCTGGACCCCGCCCACGCAACCGAGTGTGGAAACCCTCGGCTGGTTTCGCTTCCTGGTCGGTCGGCTGGACGGTTTCGACGGCTGCCCGTTGATGATTTCGCGCACCGGCTACACCGGCGAACTGGGCTTTGAGGTGTGGTGCCAGCCCGAAGACGCCGTACAGGTCTGGGACCGCATCTGGCAACTCGGCCAACCCTTGGGCCTGGTGCCCCTGGGCCTTGAAGCCTTGGACCTGCTGCGCATCGAAGCCGGGCTGATTTTCGCCGGCTACGAGTTCAGCGACCAGACCGATCCGTTCGAGGCCGGTATCGGTTTCAGCGTGCCGCTCAAGAGCAAGACGGATGACTTTATCGGTCGCGACGCCCTGCTACGGCGCAGCGCCCACCCCAGCCACAAACTGGTCGGCCTGCACCTGAGCGGCAACGAGGTCGCCCACCACGGCGACCCGGTATACCAGGGCCGCGCCCAGGTCGGGGTGATCACCAGTGCCTGCCGCTCACCGCTGCTGGCCAGCAATATCGCGCTGTGCCGGGTCGACGTGAGCTGCGCCGAGCCCGGCACTGAACTTGAGATCGGCAAAGTCGATGGCCTGCAGAAGCGCATCAGCGCCACGGTCAGCGCCGCGATTTTCTACGACCCGGACAAAAGCCGGGTGCGCAGCTGATCGTCCCGAAACGGGAGTGCCAGCGCATTTTGACTGCCCCAACCTAACCGCTATTCAGACATGGGAATACGAAGATGGAAGCGACGACGTTCGAGGCTGTACCGCAGGCTGCCGGCTCGGTGGGCAGCCTGCACCGCAAGATCGATTGGCGCGGGGCATTCTGGGTCGCCAGTGGCGTACCCGCGCTGGTGCTGTTCTCCATCGGTGCGATTGCCGCCACGGTGGGCAAACCGGCGTGGATCGTGTGGATCGTGTCGATCCTGTTCGGGTTTATCCAGGCCTTTACCTACGCCGAGATCGCGGGGCTGTTCCCGCACAAATCCGGCGGTGCCTCGGTGTACGGCGCGGTGGCCTGGGTGCGCTACAGCAAACTGATCGCACCGGTGTCGGTGTGGTGCAACTGGCTGGCTTGGTCACCGGTGCTGTCCATCGGTTCGGGGCTGGCGGCGGGGTATATCCTCACGGCGCTGTTTCCCGCCGATGCGTTGATCAACACCTGGCAACTGACCCTGCTGGACCTGGGCTGGGTGAAAAGCGGCCTGTCGTTGCGCATCAACGCGACGTTCGCCATTGGTTTGTTGATTTTGCTCACGGTGTTTGCCGTGCAGCACGGCGGCATCCTGCGCTCGGCACGGCTGACCCTGGTGCTCGGCGTCACCTCGTTGATTCCGCTGCTGCTGGTGGGCGTGGTGCCGTTGTTCACCGGGGATGCGACCCAGGCCAACTTCCTGCCGCTGTACCCCTTGGCCCATGACGCAGCCGGGCAAGTCATCGATGGGCCATGGGATATGTCCGGCTGGTCATTGATGGCCGGCGGGCTGTTCATGGCGGCGTGGTCCACCTACGGCTTTGAAACGGCGGTGTGCTACACCCGCGAATTCAAGGACCCCAAGCGCGACACCTTCAAGGCGATCTTCTACGCCGGCCTGCTGTGCATCCTGGTGTTCACCCTGGTGCCGCTGGCGTTTCAAGGCAGCCTCGGGCTGGGGCAACTGGTGACGCCAGCGGTGCTCGATGCCAGCGGCGCAGTCGTCACGCCCGCGGTGTACAGCGGCCTGCTCTCGCCGGCGATCTACAGCGGCATGGGCGTTGGCCAGGTGATGGCCGACAGCATCGGCGGCGGCAAGGTGGTGGCCAATATCGTATTGATCATGCTGGTGCTGGCGACGTTGCTGGCGATCATGACCTCGATGTCCGGCTCGTCGCGAACGTTGTACCAGGCGTCGGTGGACGGTTGGCTGCCCAAGTACCTGGGGCGCACCAACGAACATGGCGCGCCGACGGCGGCGATGTGGACCGACCTGTCGTTCAACCTGCTGCTGTTGCTGATGTCGGACTATGTATTCGTGCTTGCGGCTTCAAACGTCAGCTACATCATTTTCAACTTCCTCAACCTCAATGCCGGCTGGATCCACCGCCTTGACCGCCCCGACTGGGTGCGCCCGTACAAAGCCCCCACCGTACTGCTGGCGGCCGGCGGCGTGCTGAGTTTCGTCAACCTGGCCTGTATGGGCCTGGGCGCGGACATCTGGGGCGCGGGCACGCTGGTCACCGGTTTGTTGCTGGCGCTGCTGATCCTGCCGGTGTTCTGCTACCGCCACTATGTGCAGGATAAGGGCCACTTCCCCGCCGCCATGCTCACTGACCTGTATATCCAGGCCGATGACGGCCAACGCCGCGCCGGCTGGCTGCCCTATGCCACGCTGGTCGCCGGTGTGCTGGTGGTGTATGCCTGCCATCAACTGGTAGCCTGAGCCTTCTGGCCTGCCTATGGCTGAGGGATTCTTATCCCTCAGCGCCTTGATTTCCCCAGACAACGGTGACGCTTTTGACCAGTTCTCTCCCCCCGCTTGCCCGCGATATTGACGGCAAGGCCATCTCTGCGCGGGTGCTCGATGAGGTTCGCGAAGAGGTCCTGCTGCTTGCCTCACAGCAGATCTACCCGGCCCTGGCAGTAATGCTGGTGGGCGACGACCCGGCCAGCCACGTCTACGTGCGCAATAAACTGCTGCGGGCCAAGGACGTCGGGATTCGCTCCCTGGAATACCGGCTGCCGGAGGATGCCAGCCAGACGCAGGTGCTCGACCTGCTTGACCAGTTGAATGCCGACACATCGGTCAACGGCATCCTGGTGCAATTGCCGCTGCCGGCGCATATCGACGAAGCGGCGGTTATCCACGCGATCGACCCGATCAAGGATGTGGATGGCTTCCACCGCGAAAACGTCGGCGGCCTGGTGCAAGGCATCGAGGTGCTCACGCCCTGCACACCCAGCGGCTGCATGCGCCTGCTGCACGAAACCTGCGGCGACTTAAGCGGCTTGCACGCGGTGGTGATCGGTCGTTCGAACATTGTCGGCAAACCCATGGCGACCTTGCTGTTGCAAGCCCACTGCTCGGTCAGCGTGGTGCACTCGCGCAGCGTCGATGCACCGGCGTTGTGCCGCTTGGCCGACATCGTCGTCGCCGCCGTGGGCCGACCCCAGTTGATCGATGCCCGTTGGCTCAAGCCCGGCGCAGTGGTGATCGATGTGGGCATCAACCGCATCACGACCGAGACCGGCACGCGGTTGGTGGGGGATGTGGATTACGCCAGCGCACGCACCGTGGCCAGCGCGATCACGCCGGTACCCGGCGGTGTGGGGCCGATGACGATAGCTTACTTGCTGAAGAACACCCTGGTGGCGAGCCAGCTGCAACGCAGCAAGGCAAATGAGGGAGGGAGCTTGCCCCCGATGGTCGTGGCTCAGCTACAACCAAGCTGACTGACAGATCCTGTCGGCGCATAAGCTTTTCTACAATGGTAACCACGATGCGAAGCGAGCCGCCCTTGATCTTGCTTTAGCTCTTGATCTCAGGCGCCCCGTCAACCACGCTGGCCGGAATTCGATAGTGATTTGGGGGGTAAACCGGCAGGGATGCCGGTTTAGCCGCCCCGCGCCATGGATGGCGCGTGGCGGCGGCCCCCCAAATCAATGTCGGATTACGGGCACACCGAGCCTGGGCGAGGTGCCGAGTGGTGGGGCGAAGGCTTTTTGCTTACTTTTGGGCCTCTCCAAAAGTGAGTCGCTGTAAGAGCGAAACCATAAGCAGCCGTTACCGCAGCAACGGATATGTACTCATTCCACTCCAGCATCCTGGTCGGCTGTCAGGCCGCCAGCGGGAGCAAGCTCCCTCGCCACAAGTTCAGCGCCATACCCAGGGTGGTGTAGATACCGATGCCTCGATGGCGCTGAATCAGTCACCTGATTAATCGACTGACACACCGCTATCGGGGGCAAGCCCCCTACCACATTTGGATCGCGGTCTAACCGTTAGATGCCGCTCGGCTGTCAGGCCGCCGGCGGGAGCAAGCTCCCTCGCCACAGGT